>JANPNB010000270.1:0-19248 GCA_031427275.1 Alphaproteobacteria bacterium
ACTTGCGCACCTGCGGTCGCCTGCTCGCTCCGGGTGGTCTGATGATCGTTGCGACCCTCAATCGAACCCTCAAGGCCTTTGCCCTAGCCAAGGTCGGGGCGGAATATGTGTTGCGATGGATTCCAGCTGGCACCCACGACTGGTCAAAGTTCCTGCGGCCCGACGAGCTTCGTGGATTCCTCGCCGATGAACCTTTGGCCATACAAGGGCCCTATGGGGTCAGCTATGACCCGTTAGGTGGCCGCTGGACCCGATCATCCGACTGTGACGTCAACTACATGATGACTGTGACCCGCGACCCAGCGTAAAGCTGCTCTGACACTTGAGAAGATTGAAATTGTCCATGCCTTCCCTTCGCGTGCTCGGACACGCCTTCCGCGCTTGGCGGCGCAATATGAAATGGGCCAAGCACGAGCCCGAGACGCCCTATCTGGCCGACCTATTGTCAGGCTCGCCCGTCTGTTTGCACATCGGAGCCAGCGATGGCCGCCATTCGTATGTGATCACCCAGGTGGCACCGGAGGCGCGGATTCACGCCTTTGAGCCTTCGGCCTTCACCTTTGAGGTGCTGAAGCTCTGCCTCGCCTGGCACGGTATCGCCCGTCAGGTCACCGCCAACCACGCCGCAGTGTCGGATAAGGCCGGCGAACTCCTGCTGGTGACGCCAAAGAAGACCTCGGGCCGCATGGGCCGCGCCTATGCCTTCGTCGCCGAGCATCCGCCAGAGGGCAAGGTCCGCCCTGATCTGGAGGACACGGGAGTCGAGCTACAGCCAACCCCGGTGGTGACCCTAGATGACTACTGCCAAAAAGCGAATATTGACCGCATCGACTTCATTCGGATGGATATCGAGGGGGCTGAGCAAAAGGCGCTGATGGGGGCCATCGGTCTTATCGACCGCGATCACCCCCATGTGCTCATCGAGATCCACCCCGCCATGCTGACCGAGCGGTTCGGCGGCTCTGCCGATGCTGTGGTCGATATCTTCCGCTCGCGGGGTTACCGGATGTTCGCGCTGAACGGCGACCGGCTGGAAGAACGCACCACAGTGCTGCCGGGTGCCGACTGGAAGGACTATTTCTTCGTCCACCCCAGCCGCGCGCCCAAGCTGCCCGACGGCGTGTTCAAGGCGCGGATGGCGGCTTAGGGCCTCCCGACCATCTGCTCCGGCGCGATCTCGCTGAACTGGATCATCGCAGGCACATTCGAATAATTGACCAAGTCGCCCTGCAAACGGCACAGGTGCGGAAACAGCGCCTATGAGCGAACCGCCTTACGCAAAGCTTCGTTGATCCGGGACTGCCAGCCCGGCCCGCCGGATCTGAATTGCTCGATCACATCGCGGTCAATCCGTAGGCTGACGAGCTGCTTATTCGATCCTGCTGGCCTACCCCGTGTCTTGGGAAATGCAGCCACGATGTGAGCGGGAATGTCCTGGCCGCACAGGGCACGAGCGAAGTCCTGGCTGGTCCATTCGGGATTGTCGTTATCGATGCCGACGGGGGATTTACGAGACATAGCGACGCATCTCGTCAAGTCGGTCCTGCCGGAGCATTGCCCGATATCACCCCTGGTAGCTTCCGATCGTCCTCAATCGTCATCAGCACATAGGCCACGCGACCTCGGTTGGTTATGACTACCGGGCCTTGTTGGGCTGCGATCCTAACGCGGCCGGTATTCTGGTCGAGTTCCCGGCTGGAGAATTTGGTGCCCGACATCCCAACCTCGCTTCGACTGTGACTCAGGAGATTTTGCCACAATTGCGAGAGTGAAACCAACCCCTAGCCCTCCGCCCTCCCCCATCCTAAACCACCCGCAACACCACAGCTGGGGAGGACGCTCACATGCTAGCCTTGATGATGGACCGGGCGCTTAGTCTGCCTTCGATCTTGGAATATGCGGCGGCCTATCACGGCGACCGCGAGGTTGTGTCACGCTCGGTTGAGGGGCCGATCTTTCGCTACACCTATGCTCAGGCCCTGGTCCGCGCCAAACAGATGGCCAAGGCGCTGCTGGACCTGGGCGTCAAACCAGGCGACCGGGTGGCGACCCTGGCCTGGTCAACCCACCGGCATTTCGAGCTCTATTATGCGGTCAGCGGGATCGGGGCCGTGCTGCACACCATCAACCCGCGCTTGCACCCTGATCAGGTGGCCTGGGTGGCCAACCATGCTGAAGACTCGGTGCTGCTGTTTGACATCACCTTTGGCGAGCTGGTCGCCGACATCGCCCCAAAGTTCGAGACCATCAAAACCCTGGTGGTCCTGACGGACCGCGCGCACCTCCCGCCACAAGCCCCCGCCGGGACCCTGGTCTATGAGGAGCTAATCGAGGCGCAGTCGCCGGAGTTCACCTGGCTGGAGCTGGACGAGCGCACCGCCTCGGGCCTCTGCTATACCTCTGGCACGACGGGCAATCCTAAGGGCGTGCTTTATTCCCACCGCGCCACCGTGCTGCACGCCATGGCCATGGTGCAGCCCGATTGCTTTGATCTCGGGGCTCGGGACGCGGTCCTGCCGTGCGCCCAGATGTATCACGCCAATGCCTGGTGTACGCCCTATGGCGCTCCCATGGTCGGGGCAAAGCTGATCCTGCCGGGTCGCCAATTGGACGGGCCATCCATCTGCGAATTGGCTCAGGATGAGGGGGCGAGCTTCTTGCTTGGCGTGCCGACCATCTGGCTAGGCGTGCTTGACCACCTGGATGCGACCGGCGGGACGCTGAAGGTGCGCACTGTGGCCGTCGGCGGCTCGGCTCCAACCGCCTCGCTGATCACCCGCATCGAGAGCCAGATGGGGGCGACGGTTCGCCAGGTCTGGGGCATGACCGAAACCAGCCCAATGGGGGTGATCAACACACCTTTGCCGTCTCATGCCGGCGAAGACCCCGCCGCAGCAACTCAGCGCAAGATGAAGCAGGGCAGGGGCCTGTGGGGCATCGACCTGCGGATCATGGGCGAGGACGGGACCATCCTACCCCGCGACGGCGTGAGCTCAGGCACACTTGAGGTGCGGGGGCCTTGGGTCACCTCTGGCTATTTCAAAGGCGACGGGGCCAGCTCCTTTAGCGACGACGGTTGGTTCGATACCGGCGACATCGCCACCATCGACCCCGAGGGTTATCTGCGTCTCACCGACCGAGCCAAAGACGTCATCAAGTCGGGCGGGGAATATATCTCGACCCTTGACCTGGAGGACGCGGTCTCCTCCCACCCCGCCGTGGCCATGGCGGCGGCCATCGGCGTGCCACATCCCAAATGGGATGAGCGACCTCTGTTGCTGCTGGTGGTCCTGCGACCCAACCAGACCGCCGACCCAGAGGTGCTGAAAGCCCACGTCTCCGAGCGGGTGGCCAAGTGGTGGACGCCCGATGAGGTGCGGATTGTCGATAGCTTGCCCATCGGCCCGACCGGCAAGGTGCTGAAGCGTGAACTGCGCGATCAAATCGCCAAGCTCACCTGACCGAAAACCTCTTGGCGCGCGCCACCTGAACAGCGATAAGATGAGCCATCAAACAGTCGGCTCAATTTCAGGGCCACGATACGGGAAACGCCGAAATGAAAGCTGCCGTGCTGCGCGAAGTGGGCAAACCGCTTCAAATTGAACAGGTTCAGATCAACAAGCCCGGCCCGCACGAGGTGCTGATCCGTACCAAGGCGGCGGGCCTCTGCCACTCTGACCTGCACTTCATGGAAGGCTCATATCCTCACCCACTGCCCGCCGTGTTGGGCCACGAGAGCGCTGGCGTCGTTGAGGCGGTCGGGGTCGAAGTGCGCACGGTGAAGGTCGGCGACCATGTCATCACCTGTCTGTCGGCGTTCTGCGGGCACTGCGAGTCTTGCTTTACCGGGCATCTGTCGCTCTGCGTCTCGCCCGAGACCAAGCGTGGCCCAGACGATGAGCCGCGTCTAACCACGACGGCTGGTCCGATGATGCAGTATCTGAACCTGTCGTCCTTCGCCGAATTCATGCTGATCCACGAGCACGCCTGCGTCTCAATCCGTAAGGACATGCCGCTCGACCGCGCCGCCTTGATCGGTTGCTCGGTGATGACCGGTGTCGGCGCGGCGATCCACACGTCCAATGTGCGGCCCGGCGAGACCGTGGCGGTCATCGGCTGCGGCGGCGTGGGCCTTGCAGCGATCAACGGCGCGGCCATTGCTGGCGCGGGGCGGATCATTGCCATCGACATGGTGTCGTCCAAGGGCAATCTGGCCAGCGAGTTCGGGGCCACCGACTTCATCGACGCCTCCCAGACCGACGCCGTCAAAGAAGTGCTGGAAATGACCAAGGGCGGCGTGCACCACGCTTTCGAAGCCATCGGTCTCTCCAAGACCGCCGAGCAGGCCTTCGCCATGCTGCGGCGCGGCGGCACGGCCAACATCATCGGCATGATCCCGGTGGGTCAGACCATCACCTTGCCCGGCGCGGCTTTCCTCGGCGAAAAGAAGCTGCAAGGCTCGCTGATGGGATCCAACCGCTTCCCGGTCGATATGCCGCGCCTTGTGGACATGTACATGGCCGGCAAGCTCAAGCTCGACCAGATGATCTCTCAGCGCATCAAGCTGGAAGAGGTCAATGAAGGCTTCGCTGATATGAAAAAGGGCGAACTGGCCCGCTCGGTCATCATCTTCGATTGATCGAATAACTGTTAGGCCCTGACCCAACTCAATGGAGGCAGGTCAGGGCCTTCTCTTATGCCTGCAACACTGTCCGCACGCCGGGATTGGGGTCGTTGACCACCTTGCTTTCCACATCAAAGATCATGGTCGCGCGGGTATGCTTGTCATAGGCGGGCCAACCCGGGTTGCCGGTCTTGGCGAAGGCCAGCCAGGCGCTGGACATGGTGTCGGCCACCATTTGTGGTTCGTCGCCGCGCCCGACGAAGTTGCGCGCCCGCTCCACATTGTCGAAGACAAGCGGAATCTCCAGGGCATGGGGGCACTTCAGGCGCCCGCGTGAAACCGGCGTCTCCCAAGTCAGCATGTACATATAGGCCGGAGCCACCGCCTGCTCGACCTTGCGCTCGGCAATGGTGATGGAACCCAACCACATGCCTGTCGCCGTCTGGGCAGCACTGGTCAGATAGGTTGGAGAATAGTCCGGATAAGCCTTGCGCAGTTCGGCCACCAGAGCTTCAGCTTTGTCACCGGCCGCCGCCTTGGAACGTTTGGCCAAGTCTTCTTCCGTCAGCTCACCGAACTTGGGATCGCTGATCATGAACAGGGTCGACTCGTCTTTGTTGGTCCCGATCATTACCGGCACAGTGGCGCTGATAGCGGGCGCGTCGGGGACGAAGGGGTCACGGGGCAGGGCGGTGCCATCTACCACCGGTGTGTAGAGCCGCATAACCTCACCGCCCACCTTGACGCTAGCGCGGCTGATGGTCTCCGACGACAGCGCGTTCAGTCCCGCAATGTCTTTCACCCCCAATAGGTCGAGCAAGCTCTGCGCCGTCTTGGCTGAGTCCTGTTTGCGCGCACCGCGCAGGCCAGGCCCGCTCTGAATGATCGCCTTATGGAACAGCCCGGCGGCACCCGGCATGGCCATCAGCAGGCTGACTTTCCAGCCGCCGCCGCTCTCGCCGTAGATGGTCACGTTGCCGGGGTCTCCGCCAAGCGCTGCGATATTGTCGCGCACCCATTCTAGGGCCAGGACGATGTCCAACATCCCGGCGATGCCGGACTGGGCGTAGTCAGGACCGAAGGCTTCCTCCAGATGCAGATAGCCGAACACGTTGAGCCGATGATTGATCGACACGGTCACCACATCGCCTTTGCGGGCGAGGTTTCCGCCGTCATACATAGCTGCACCGCCCGAGCCATTGGCAAATCCGCCGCCGTGCAACCAGACCATCACTGGGCGCTTGCAGGTATCGAGACCGGGCGTCCAGACGTTGAGGAACAGGCAGTCTTCGCAGGATGCCGGCTCGTCAGGAGCTGGTGGATCACCTGCCGAAGATCCCCGCTCGCCAGGTGCCATGCCCGACTGGATCGCCGGGGCACCGTAAGCACTGGCGTCAGCCGGCGAGATCCAGGCTTGCGGTCGTTGAGGGGGCTTGAACCTCAGGGCTCCGGTGGGCGAGGCACCATAGCGCACACCCTTGAACACACTCAACCGATCCTCTTCATAGCCGCTGATAAGGCCGTTCGAGGTGGCCACAGCAGGTGTCCGCACACGGGGTTCAATTGCGATATCGTCGGCCATAGCCCTATCCTCCACCATCTGCGGCCTCTGCCGTGCCGCTCGCGCACAAGTCTCCACCCGCAAACGAGATCGTGCAAGCCCGCCCTATCGTCGCAGAGACGGAGCGCCACGAATGGGGTCCATCCGAGCCAGGGTTGCGTCGGCCTCGCGGCTCGGCTCGCGCCCGGTCACCAGTTGGTCGATGCGCGCCCGCTGCGCTTTGAACGCTGCCAACTCCGCCCCTGCCAGCACCGTGCCTTGCGGGACTTTGGCACCGGTCGGATTTATGCGGTGACCTTTTTGCCAGATTTCATAGTGCAGGTGCGCCCCGGTCGACATGCCGGTTGAGCCGACATAGGCGACCAACTGGCCCTGCCGCACCCGCTGGCCCGGCTTCAGGCCCTTGGCATAACGCGACAGGTGCGCGTAGCCGGTTTCCCAGCCATTGCCGTGACTGATACGCAGCCAGTTGCCATAACCCGCCCAGCGCTTGGCCTCGACCACCACCCCGTCCCCGGCGGCTAATACGGGAGTTCCAGTCCCGGCACCGAAATCAATCCCCTGGTGCATGCGATTAAAGCCCAGGATCGGGTGCCGCCGCATACCAAAGCCCGACGTCATATTAGCACCGTCCACCGGGGTCCGCAGCAGGAAGCCTTTGATGTTCTTGCCCGTTTCATCGAAATACTCGACGCCCGAGGCGCGCTCGAACCGGTAAAACCTTTTTCCCTTGATCTGCGCAAACTGCAGGTCGCCGGTTTGCACAGTGCGACCGTTCTCGGTGACATCGCGGTCAAAGACCAGTTGAAACGGGTCTCCGGGTTTGAGGTCACGGTCAAAATCGATCTTGTGGGAGAACAGCTTGACCATCTGGGCGCTGATAGCGGCGTCGGCCCCCAGCTTGGCCACGCTTTCGTAGAGTGAGCCATGGATTTCGCCCTGCGCCACAGACTGTTCAGCGCGGACCTGCTCTGCCAATTCGCGCAGTCGCAGGGCCCCATCGAAGGTGCGCGATAGGGTCACAACCGTCGTTGGATTGGTTCGCATCGATAGCCCGATCAGCCGCGCCGGACCTTGATGGGCCTGCGGGGCCGCCACAGCGGCGTCCAGAATCAGACCCGCCTTGATGTTGACCGTGTCCATGGACGCGGCCAGTGCCCGCACGGCTTGTCTCGCCTCATTTCCGCTGATGCCGGACCGGGCTACAGCGGTTTCCAGGGTCTCGCCGCTGCGAACCTCAATTTCCACCGTGCTGGGTCGCCCGAAACCCGCCTGCATTTCGGCGGAGGTAAAGGCCGCGTGCTGCAGGGCATTGCGGGTTGCAGCGTCTAGAACGGGGAGGTTGGGTGTCAGCAGGACAGCGGCAAGTTTCCAGACCGCCAAACCGCCGCCCAGACCCAGCGCGAGGATCAAACCAAGCCGGCGCTTCTGCACCTGCGGTTCAAACACAGTCGGTCCCTGTCGGATTCGTGCCACCTGGCTTCCACATCCCGAACTAGATCAGGTCAAGCACACGCTCGACGGGGCGGCAAAGGGCTGCACCCTTAGCGGTGACGACAATAGGGCGATTCACCAGAATTGGATCATCCACCATGGCGGCGATCAACCGGTCACCGCTGACCTCTGGGTCTGTGAGGCCGTCGGCCTCTGCGCGCGTGCCCATAACGCGCAGGGCGTCTTTGGGCGCAATTTCCATTTGGGCGAACAGATCAACCAACTGGGCCTTGGTCCATCCCACCTTCAGATACTCCACGACCGTCGGCTCGAACCCCCTGTCGCGCAGCAGGGTCAAGGTGTTCCGCGAGGTTCCGCAGGCCGGGTTATGATAGATTACGATGTCGCTCATGGGGCTCGTTCTAGTCAACGAAGCTCACCATGAAAACTGCTTTGTCCCTAGGGTGATCGTGGTGTCGGATCGATCAAAGGCCATCACCAAGGCGTCGCGCTTGGGCAGCGGGATAGCTTCCTTTGGCCAAGCTGGCCCCTGAAGGGTGAACCGCACCTCGATTTGCCCCGGCCCGTCGGCCCGGAAGTCTATCGAGGTGCCCTGGGGCGATGCACTAAATCGCAGCTTGCTCCATTGGCCGGGCTTGTCGAACAATTGAACGGGGCGTCCGTCCACGCGGGTTTCGTCAAGTTTGCTCTTCGACCGGATATCCAAGCCAAATTCAGCCGTCCCAGGCGGTGGCACCATTGTAAACCGTAGGCCACCGTCACTTTGCCGGGTTAAGGCGAGGCTAGGTTTATCGACCGCAACCACCTTGGCCGGTGCAGACCACACCTTGGCACCCTCCCAAAGCGGGTTGGCCACGCGGTTGATGATGCCCCCATCGGCGCTCACCACTGCACGCGACCAGGGGTCGAGCTCGGGCGTCATGGCGATCCGGGTCTGGGTGCCGTTATCTAGGTCTTGCAGATAATAGACCATGGTCGCCTGCGGAAAACGCGGTGTCCAGGGTGGCTTGGAATGTATCCAGGCAACCGTGCCAAACCCGGCCAATAGCAAGGCCAAGGCGACAAACCGGCGAAAATGGTCGGTTCCATGCGCCAGGGGCCATAGCAGAAGGGTCGCGAGCAAGCTGATCAGGGCCAGAAGCTCGACCAGATCCAGGCCCAAGAATATGCCATGGGCGAAGGACAGCAGCCAAGCCACGCCGACGATTGCCACACCACAGATCAGCAGACTGCCCCAACCGGCCCGCCGGGTTCCCATGGCGGTCATGGCCGCGAGCGTGCTGGCGGCCAGCAGTGGCCACGCGATCAAGAAGGCGGTGGGGGCCGCCAGGGCCTGGGCAACGAGCCCCAAGGCCAAGCCGACACCCAGCAATCCCGCCCAACTGCCCGAGGCGTCGCTTGACCGCCGGAAGACCCAGAGGGCGATGGCCGCAGCCGCCACGCCAATCCCTAAGCCGAGGAAATCAACCCCAAAGGCCGAACAGGTCGCGCCGGCACCTAGGGCCAGGATGATGGCTTGCGGACGAACCCTTCCGCGACTGGCCAAGCTGGCCACGTAGAGCATCGCTCCTAACGCAATCAGCAGAAGCGCGATTTCCCAGGTTGTGACCTGGGCCAGCAGGGTGCGTTGCTCGATGAACCCCATTTCGACCCCGGTCGCCCGGCGCGCCAAGCGCAGCAGCACCGCTGTGATCAAGACCAGATAGATCGCTAGGCCGACGCCACGCGTGATGTCGGCCCACGCAAGGTCATTGCGCCGTCGCGCCCGCCGAACCCCAACAACCGTCAAACCGGCCGCAACGATCAGGATCAGCCAACCGAGCAGCGGCGGGTAGGCCAGCACGTGGGAGCCGAAGGTGCTGGAATAGACGAGGCTTGGCGAAGTCCCAGGCAGAGCCTGCCCAAACGCCAAGGGCCGCGCCACCGCCAACACCTGATCACCCATGTCCTGCAGACTGCCCTGGTCCAGGTTCTGGCTGGTCGAGGTGGCCGAGTGATAGTCGAACTGGCGACCAATGAAGGCGTAGTTTAGGCCTGGGATAGCCGCCGCATTGGAGACGGTAAAGTCGGTATCATTGGGCATGTGCTCATAGAGGAACACCGCCAGCGACGAGGACTGCGGCCTCACGGCGGTCTTGGCGAACAGGTCAATCACCTGACCGTTCTGCGGCCCGGTCTGGAACATCTGGGCCTGACCACCCCCGCCCCGGGTCTCCATATTGACCACGAAGCCGATATGTTTGGCCAACGGGCTATCCTTGAAAAAGGCTTCCGCGCCCAACAGTCCCGCCTCCTCGCCGTCGGTGATCAGCACAACTACGTCGCGGGCGGGGGTGCCTTGCAGTTTGAGGGCGCGAATAACCTCCAGGGCCGCACTGACCCCGGCTGCATCATCGGCAGCACCAGGAGATGCCGGTACACTGTCATAGTGGGCCATCAGAGCGAGCGCCGGAGCCGCGCGGTCGCGGCCGGGCCAGATGCCGACGATATTCTCGACCGTGGCAGCCAGGATGAAGGGGTCTTCCGAGCGCGCAACGCGGCGAGCCACCTGGGTGCGCTGCACCTGCGGTGACAACCCCAGGGCCGTCATGCGGCCGATCAGGTAATCTCGGCTGGCGCGATTTTCGGTGGACCCGACCGGGTGGGGCACGGCGGCAATGATCCGATCATCGACCATTGCCCGCGCTGCAGAAAACGACGATCCAGGGCTCGTAGCTGGCGAGGGCGTCGGCGTTTGGCTTGACCAGTGTGCCAGTGAGACGGCACCCATCAAGGCCAGCCACAGTGCCAAACCTCTCAACATCGCCGTCCTCCCCGAACTGACTTTAGAGCCAAGACTACGCGCTCAGCAGGCAGACACAAGGCATAGTTACGGTGACACTTTACGATCTCGGAGATGAAAAAGCGGAGTTGCGATGTCGCTGAAATTCTTCACGAGACCTCCTGCAAGGCCTTTTTCGGTCCACGTTTGCCCGCCGCCAGCCTGCGACCTGTCTGAGCCTCCAAAGCTTTGACCCATTCCGTCGCCCCCACCGGCCTGCCCGTGGTACGGGAACTCAGCAGCGCCCGCGTGGCGGCCTCGTCCTCCACGCCTTTCAACAGCTTGGCAAAGTCTGGGATGCGCGCCAGGATCGGCCCCGTGGCCACAACGGCGTCATCGGTCCCGGCCAGCTGCGCCCGCGTACTCGCCCACTTCCAGTCCCGCGCGCGCTTGACCAAACCGGCCACCACTGGGTTCATGGCCAAGTAGCGGGCTGCGGCGATCAGGTGGCGTTCATCCATGGCCGCAGAGCTGAACCGCCCCTGCCACAGGTGGCCGGTGAGTTTGAGCCGGGCATGAATACGGCCGCTGTAGCGCCGATGCGCCTCGGCAAAGGTGGCGCGCAGGCCATCGGGATGGTTCGGCGTCATGATGAAGTGAACCTGGTTGGGCATCAGGCAATAGGCCCAGATCTCCGTGCCGCTCGCCTTAGCCGCGCTGGTGATCAGCTCGAGATAGGCGCGGTAATCCCCGTCATTGAAGAATACCGCCTCCCGGTGATTACCCCGCTGGCTGACATGGTGCGGCACTCCGGGAACAACAACGCGGGCTAGTCTGGCCATGGGTAGACTCCGTAGATGGTCTCAGAGGTTAGCGTGATGCGAGAGTTTCGTACAGTGTCACCTTAAATATTCGAAAAGTTCGTAACTTCATGTCGCGGGCTCCGGCCTGGAACGAATAGCGCAGGTGTGGGGTTAGTGGCGTAGCGGACGCACGAAACCGTCGTCGGCGCTCATCAAGGAAGCAGTCATGGTAGGTTCAACTTCTATCCCAAGACGAGGCGTGGTCGCCGGCTTGACCCTGACCTCTGCTGCGGCAACTTTGCTGGCTAGCGCGGCCAGCGGGCACGCAGAGGTCCCGCAAACCACGCCTGAGAAAAGTTTGTACGATCGGCTTGGCGGCGTATTCGCCGTCGCCGCGGTGGTTGATCATTTCAGCGACGCGGTTGTGAAGAATCCCATCGTCGGCCAGAAGTCCAAAAATCCCCGATTGCGGGAATGGCATACCAAGAACCTGGGAAGGCTGCCGGGTCTTAAGTTCATGCGGACACTCTGGGTCTGCAATATCTCGGGCGGACCCTTCCAGTACACCGCCACCAAGCCTGGCGCGACGCCACTAGGTCTTGAGGAGGCCCACCGCAATCTGCAGATTTCGCCTGCGGAATTCGATGAGGTCGCTGCGGAACTCGGACGGACCCTGGACTTCGTCAAGGTACCCAAGCGCGAGAAGGGGGAAGTCCTGGCAGCCTTCGCCGCCCATAAGCGCGAGGTCACCACCGGCTGGGCTGCGGCCAACAAGCGCGGCTGAAGCTTCGCGCTGCGGCGACCTAGTGGTTTGGGGTGTTGCCGAGGGCATTCAAGGTGTTGGGCGTGTCGCCGCAACTCCCTTAACCGCGCCTAGATTTTTCTGGCGGCCAGAGCCGGATTTCTTGCCGCCTCCGTCCTGTTTGTTGACAGTCGCCCAGGCACGGCCTTCGGCCTCCTTTTCGGGAACCCCCTTCTCTTCATAGCTTTCAGCGATGTGGGCGGCTTGCCGCTTTTGCTTGTTGGTGTAGGCGGATTTGTCACCTTGGGGCATTGCGTCACTCCTTCATTGCGTTGAACTCGAAATCTGCGGGGAAGTTCCGATCAACTGGCCACCGCTGTTGGCTATGTCGAAGATGGAACACTGAGGCTGAAGCCACGTTGTCCTTTCGAACGGCGAGCCTTGGATGCATAATCCGCGCCCGCTTTGGCTAGCAATTTCCCGGTTCATTGGCTCGCAATCTGTGAGCCACCGGTTTTCCAGTTGAACAGCCGTGAACGCACCTGAAACCCGACGCCCTGGTAACACCTTGATGATCGTCGAAGACGAGGTGCTGATAGCTATGGCGCTGCGCGACGCACTGGAAGACGCGGGATACCACGTGCTCGATGTTACAGATCGCCCCGTTGAGGCGCTGGAAGTGGCTAAGGCCTGCATGCCCGATTTGGCGCTGGTCAATATCCAACTGGCTGGACGGGCCGACGGCATCGCGCTGGCTGAGAAGTTGAAGGAACTGGGCATTCCAGTCCTTCTGATCAGCGGTCAGGTTAGCCGAGCGAGATCGGCAAAAACGGTCGCCATTGCATCGCTACCTAAGCCTTACCGCGCCGCCGATATGGTGCTCGCCGTCGCCCACCTCCTGGCGCGCCTTCGGGGTGACGCACCGCCGCCAATGCCGAAAAGGCTAGAGGTGTTCGATGAAGACGGCTTTGGTCTTGCGCCTGCAGGGAGCTGAAAATGACTGAACTGAAACCTGCGATCGCGCTCGCCGAACAATCAGCCAAGCCCTACCCCAACGACAGTGCGGAGTATCGCAAGGCGCGCGTTGCCTTGCTCGCCCAGGAGATCGAGCTTCGACGGCACATAGAGCGGGTCGCCAAGCAGAGACGCCAGCTTCCACTTGGCGGCGAGCCACCCGCCTATGAGTTCCTCGACGAGCAGGGCAAGACGGTCACCCTGAGCAGCATGTTCGGTGATCACGACACGCTGGTCACCTATTTCTGGATGTTTGGCCCGGAACGCGAACGCCCCTGCCCGATGTGCACGTCTCTGCTGGGATCGCTCGACATCCCCGCCGTCGATCTCGAACAGCGGGTCGCATTGGCAGTGATCGGCCGCTCACCGGTTGCGCGCCAGCTGGCTTTCGCGCGTGAGCGGGGATGGCGCAATCTCACATTCTATCAGTGCGTCGGCGACGATTTTCCCAACGACTATCGCGGCCTCGCTCCCGATGGCAGCGAATGGCCGTCGCTCGATGTCTGGAAAAAGACCGCCAGCAAAGTTCACCACTTCTGGGCAGGTGAGGCGGGCGGAACCGCAGATCCCGGCGAAGATGCGCACGGTGCCCCCGATCCGACCCCGCTCTGGACCATTCTCGACCTGACGCCCGATGGACGCGGGACGGATTGGTATCCGAAGCTGGAATACCAGAGTTGACCCCGATGCGACCCAACCAAGGGACACTCCATGAAAACGATGACATGCCAACAACTCGGCGGGAAATGCGATCACAAATTATCGGCAGATACGTGGGAGCAAATGGTGCAGGCCATGACGAAGCACGTGATGGACAAGCATCCAGACGTCGCGAAGGATATGGAAAAAATCCACAACGAGGATCCCAAGAAGTGGGGCGCTGAAATGAAGCCAAAATGGGATGCGGCGGTGCAAACTTGAGCCGGACTTTGCCGCATGGCGTATGCACAACGTTAAGAGGATAGAAAATGGCCAATCCCAACGGAACCCCGATTTGGTTCGAGTTGACGACCAACGACCAGGATAAAGCGCAGGACTTCTACGCGGACGTCGTTGGTTGGAAGGTCGCCGCATCACCTTCAACCGAGCATGGCGGCTATCGTATCGCCAATGCGCCCGACGGCCAAGGTGTTGCAGGGTTGATGACGCCGCCGCCGGGCATGGACGGAGTGCCCGGCTGGGTGATCTACTTCGCCGCGAACAACGTGGATGCAATGGCCGATAGGGTGAAGCAGCTTGGCGGAAAGGTGCACTTTGGACCGATGGACATTCCGCAGATCGGCCGCTTCGCCACAGTGAGTGATCCACAGGGCGTGGTCTTTCAGCTGATGAAGGGCGCGAGCCCGGAGGACTCGCGAGCCTTTAAGCAGATGGCTGGCGACGCGGGCGATGGTCACGCAACTTGGGTTGAGCTGGTGACCCCGGATCCAGAGGGAGCACTTGCATTTTACAGCGCTCTGTTCGGCTGGTCCAAGCAAGGCTCAATGCCGATGGGAGCGATGGGCGACTATACATTCTTCGGTAGCAGCGAAAGCGACCGACCGGGTGCAATCATGTCGAGCGAGGCTACTGGCATCCAGCCACAGTGGAAGACTTATTTTCAGGTTCCCGACATCGACGCAGCGGTAGCCAAAGTGAAGGCCGGCGGCGGCAATTTGCTTCAGGGCCCCGACGAGATTCCCGGCGGCTCATTCTCCATCAACATATCCGATGGCGAAAGCCACCAAGTCGGGCTCGTCGGCAAACGCGGAGCAAGTGCGAAAACGTGATCCCGAACCACCGCGCCTACAACTGCGGAGTCGGATCAGTTACGGTGACGCTGTAGAAAATCGAAGTCACTCTCATTCCGGGCAGGTTGCGCTACTTCGCACAGTGTCGCCGTAACTATCTTCCTGTAAAGAGCGCGCCGATGTTGGGAATGCGTGTGTGACCCGCATTCTCTTTTGGGCCCATCGCCGGGGTTGATTAGCTATTGGCTATCAGTTTCGCGATCTCGTCGGTTGGTCGTCCGACAATATCTTTAGCGATCTCCCCAACCACGCGCTTTGCGACCTCGCTGTGGTAGTGCTTGCGCAACTCACCGAGCGTGCGCGGTGCGGCAATAACGATCAACGCTTCGATATGGCCGGCCAGCACTTCGGACTTAAGCATCTCTGCGGCATCGGCGGCGAACCGGTCTTCGTCCAGCTGGTGGAAGTCGGTCTGCTCATAGCCTGATCGCGCACTGCCGACGCTTTGGTGCATCGTCCCGGGCATGTCGCTGCCCTGATCCCGGGTTGCGGCGCTGGTCTGCTCGCGATGCGTGGTAAGGCTGAGTGTTGGTGCGGCAACGCTGCCCACGTTCTTGAAGAATAGCAATTTGCGGCCATCGACCACGAGCACATGCGCGTTGCGCGGAATGTCCATATGAAACCTTTCAATGGGTTGATCGCGCGGCGAAGCGAGCCGCAATGCCCAACAGTCCAGGTCAGCTTGCAGATGCTCGCCATGATTTCGATCAAGTCGTCATCGACCGAGGTGGGGCGTCCCGAAGTGGGGACGGGTACCACATCCTTAGAATGCACTGCGAGGGTGCGGTGTTCCAGAAAGCTGTCAGCTAAGTGGTACGCGTCCCGCCTTCCTGAGGTGGGAGAGGTCAAATCCGGCGGGCAATTCACGCTTAAAGACCAGGCCCATCTGATCGAACGCGCGTCAGGCAGTTTGCTGCGCGGATAGGGGTTGGCCGACCAGCCGCTGCCAGATTATTGAATGCAGTCACGGAGTTACGGTAACGGTGTAGGAAATAGGGCTCGCACTCTCGCCCGACCAAGTTAACGTAGCGAAGCCGGATTCTGGAATCCGAAGCACAAGCAATAGTTGTATTTATGGATATTTATGGGTATAAATATGGATATGCCCATCGACGCCGCCTCATGGACGGATCACCAACGGCTAGGTTGTCGATGTAACCGGTGCAAACCGCGACACGGTGAAGAAGCATTTGCAGATGTTGGTGTCGGCCAACCATCTTATCCAGCATGGCAGCGGCAAAGGCACACGGTATAGCCTCGTCTGACGCCGAATTCTGAGAATTTCGGTGATGGTGTATGAAATTTGTCTATGCGCGAAATCAACACAGCATCATCGTAATTGATGGTTACGCACACGAAGTTTTGGGGGTTCTCGATGAGACAAATTCATAGATGGACCAGCTTGGTGGCGGCGCTGTTCCTGTTGATCGTCGCGACCACAGGCGTGATCCTGCAGGTTCAGCGACTCACCGGAGACGAGGAAGACCGCGACCGGGCCGCGCCGACCGGGCTTCCCCTAAACGCCTATGTGCCGATGCTGGCCAAGACCCTGGAGGTCGCTCACGCGCGAGTGCCAAACCGGCCGATCGTCTCGGTCGAGTTGCAGTTGGCAGGCAACGAGCCGAAGGGCATTGTCACGTTCCCTGGCGAGCCCGGTCGGCAGATCACCGTCGATCCGCGCAATGGTAAGGTGCTGAAGGATGAAGAGCACGAGGCCGAGTCGCTGATACTCCGTATCCACAGCGGCGAAATCCTGGGCGAACCCGGCGTGGTCTTGGGTGTGTTCTGGGGCTCGGCTCTGGTCCTGCTTAGCATCACGGGCTTCATCGTCTATCTCGAGCTCTATCGCCGCCGCCGCAAAGCGTCGGGCAAGAGCGGGCTGTTCTGGTGAGGTGCCGACTGGGCCTCGCCCTATTCACAATCGCCGCCACGCTATCCGGCCCAGTCCTTGCCGACGAAGCTAAGGTGCCCACAGCGCTGCCAAAGGCCGCCGCACCCGTGGCTTCCGGTTGGGTGTTTAACCCTGATGCGGGCTTCGTCTATCAATCGGACGACTTCAAGGTCACGACCTGGGGCTTCGCCGAACGGATCATCGACCCCAGCGGCCCTGACTCCTTCCGGCGCTTTCGCCAAGGGGCAGAGTTCGATTTTCCCCGGGTGACGGCGCGGCTGCGGCCGGCTTTCGTCTATGAGATTGACCTCACCGATACGGACTTCTTCGATAATGGCTTCGGCGGTCGCGAAGGCTTCGGGCGGCGCAATTTGGAGAATGCGTTCCTGGCGATCCAGGACGTTGACGATCCGGGCCGCTTGCGGCTGCTGATCGGCGAGAACACCCACATCCTCTCGCGCGATGACAACCTATCGTCGGGCAACCTGCCGACTATCAACCGATCCCTGATTCTTGAGGAGCATGGGTCAGTCGCCAGCTTCGGCACGCAGTTTGGGGTCCAGTTCCAGAAAGCCCTCTCCGACAATCTAACCCTCCAGCTGGCGGCCATGGACAATCGCGGCTCCTTTAACCAGGTCGAGCCACGCTACCAGATCGGCAACTCACTCTCAGGCAAGCTCATCGCAACGCCGTTCAATGACGCCGACCGCGGGCGCAAGCTGACCCTTGGCCTCGCCGTCGATAACACGCGCGACATCGGCGATCGGACCTTCATCCTGGCCACCGCCATCGGCCAGACCCCGCTGGGCGGCGCAGCCGCGAGCGGCGACAAACTCACCTGGGAGGCCGACGCGGCCTACACTTTCCCGCTGTTTGGTAGACCGACCACGCTCGAGGCAGAGGTCATGCGCTCGCGGTTCTCGCAAAGCCGCAGTGACGTGGCCGGTGGCTACGGTATGATCCAATGGTCGGCCTTCGACACGCCCACTGCCGGTGACCTCGACCTGTTCGTCCGCTACGACCGGGTTAGCCTGGGCCAGGACATAGTCAGCGGCCGAGCGATCCAGCAGGCTTGGCGCACGGGCGTCAACTACAACCTTCCGCACACCAACAAGCTCGTCAGCCTGCACCTGGAACAAGCGCACAACACGCTCTCCGGGCCAGCGATCATCGCCACAGGAAATCGCAGCGCTGACGAGTTCCGGCTGGCGGCGCGGCTCAGCCTGCAGCGCTACGTGCGCCACTGATGCCTAATCTGTCGCTGTTTCGCAACTTGCGGGCGGTTCCAAGAGGCATCTGGGCCATCGGCTTTGTCGCAGCTTTCATGGATATCTCTTCGGAGATGATCCACAGTCTATTGCCCGTGTTTTTGGTCGGCACGCTGGGAGCCAGCGTCGCCCTGGTCGGACTAATAGAAGGCGTCGCCGAGGCCGCAGCCTCGATCACCAAGGTCTTTTCTGGTTGGCTGAGCGACCGGCTGGGTAAGCGCAAGCTCCTGGTCTTGCTGGGCTATGGCTTGGCCGCGATCACCAAGCCTGTATTCCCACTTGCTGTAACCCCCTTCGAGGTCCTCGGCGCACGTTTCGCCGATCGCGTCGGGAAGGGCTTGCGCGGCGCGCCTCGTGACGCCTTGGTGGCCGATCTCACGACGCCCGGCACGAGGGGCGCCGCCTTCGGTTTGCGTCAGGCCCTCGATTCCGCAGGTGCCTTCCTCGGCCCGGCCCTAGCGATGGTCCTCATGGCGCTGTTCGCTGGCAATATGCGTGCGGTTTTCGCTTGGGCCATGTTGCCAGCGGTAATCGCCGTCCTGCTCGTGATCTTCGGCGTCGATGAACTAAAACGATCAAAGGTTTCCAAGTCAGTTCCGGCACCCATCCGGTGGTCGGAGATTCGTGCCATGGGCTGGCCGTTCTGGTCGGCTGTCGTCGTCGGCATGGTGTTCACGCTAGCCCGCTTCAGCGAGGCTTTCCTGGTCTTGAGAGCTCAAGACGTGGGTCTCCGCTTGGCCCTAATCCCGCTCGTGCTGATTGTGATGAATGTTGTTTACACAGCGGTGGCTGCGCCCGCCGGTGCACTTTCCGATAAAATGGATCGGCGGATACTTCTCGCCATCGGGCTTGGGGTTCTCATCCTGGCCGACCTCGCCTTGGCCCTGCTGCCGTCGATTGGCGGCGTCCTTTTCGGTGTGGCGCTATGGGGCGTGCACATGGGCCTGACACAGGGGCTTCTTTCCGCAGTGGTGGCCGACGCCGCGCCGGATCGACTGCGAGGGACCGCGTTCGGCGTGTTCAATTTGGCGACGGGCGTGACGCTGCTTATCGCCAGCGGATTGGCGGGAATTCTCTGGTCGCGGTTCGGTGCGCCGGCGACGTTCCTGGCTGGCGGCGGCTTCTGCACAGTTGCACTCGCCGGCCTGATGTTCTTTCACCGTAACTTCGGGAGAAGGTGCGCCCTGGTAGTGTGTAGAGATTTACTCTTGAAGCACGATAGGGTTGCAGTGAAAAGGTGGCTGCTCTCCCACCGCACCAGCACGACGGCCTCGCCACCGCGCCCGCGGCGCTCGGCGCTGTCAGCGTCGAGCACGATCGCACCCACCGCTGCACCGGG
>JANPNB010000271.1:0-1948 GCA_031427275.1 Alphaproteobacteria bacterium
GGGCGATGGCTTCGTCGCGGTTCCACACTTCACGAACGATCTGCAGGTCGCGGTCAACGATCTCCTTCATGCGTTGTTCGATGGTCACTAGGTCATCAAGGCTGAAGGGCGCATTGCGGGCGAAGTCGTAATAGAAGCCGTCTTCGATGGCAGGGCCAATGGTCACTTGCGTGCCGGGGAACAGCTCCTGCACCGCCTGGGCCATCACGTGACTGGCATCGTGGCGGATGGTTTCCAGCGCCTCGGCGCTGTCGCGGGTCAGGATTTCGAACTTGCCGCCGCTGGGCAAAGCGCGGTCGAGATCGTAGAGCGCGCCATCAAGCTTAATCAGTAGGGCGCGTTTTTCCAGCGATTTGGCGATAGAGGCGGCGACATCACGTCCCGAAACACCGTCATCATATTGGCGTTTGGAGCCGTCAGGGAAAATCAAGTCGATCATGTTTCACACTTCCAAGTCCGGGCGGCAGGCTTTGAGCCCTTGCCACGCGGTTGGGGGACCGGGTCATAGCCCGAGCCTCCCCAGGGATTACATCGACACAGCCGCCTGGCACCAAGCCAGGAGCCGCGCCAGGGACCGTGGCTGATCAAGGCCTGCGCCGCATACTCCGAACAGCTCGGAAGATAGCGACATTGGCGTCCGATCAGCGGCGAAAGCGTCAGCTTGTAGGCGCGAAGAGTGCCTCTGACGCAGCGTTCATAAAGGGTCATGCCGGCTCGCAGGGTAGCGATTCAATCGCAGCGATTAACCTGCGGGGACTGAGCTATCAAGCCTCGCCGGCGCGGCTAGTTCGGGTGGTCGCCTGGCGGGCAGCCTCCACCGCGGCCTCGAACGCCAGTAGCGTTGAGGCATGTCGGGCGGGATAGTCCTTCACCGGGGCGAGCATAGCGAGATCCGAAAAGCGTCCATTGGGTGGAGGGCCACCGTCCTTCAACATAGCGCGAAACTGATCTTTGGCCAACTCCAGCTCTGAAAGGCTTGCACCAACCACGTGGGCACCGAGCACAGCGGCGGAAGCCTGCCCTAAAGCACAGGCTTTGACGTCTTGAGCAAAGCGCGAGACTTGGCCATCCTGAAGGTCCACATCAACCACCACGGTACTGCCGCACAGCTTGGCGACCTTAGAGGCGCTTCCTTGGGGATCGGTCAGGCGACCAGCGTGCGGCATATTGGCCGCCAGCTTCAAGAGCTTGGCCGAATAGAGTTCGTCGATCATGGCGCAGATGTGGGTTCAGCGCCCTTGGCTTTCCAGGTCGCCTCTGCTCGCGCAGCCAAGGCCTCGCCCATTCCTGTGAACCCTTGACGGATGGCCCGGCGCTTAGACTGGGCCACTGAGGGACCGAGCAAGCCTTGAAATATTTCGCCGTTGGAGATGATGCAGTTGGTGGGACCCAGAATCTCGATCTCGATGAACCGGACAGACCGTACAAGTCCGCGCAACATCGAGAGTTTCCAAAGGATTTGATCATTGGGCACCCAGTCGACAATCTCGGGCTGGATAATCTGAGGTGCTTCCCCAGGCAGGGCCAGGGTCAAGGTTAGGACTTCACCGATACGCAAGTTACCCTGCGCCTTGGGATAGAGCGGGTTCCAATCGGCCCAGCCCGGAATATCGGCGATGATCTCCCAAATGACTTCAGCTGGAGCCTGGACCCCGATCCTATGCTCGATCCTGGGGGGTCCCGACCCGGCCTGGTTTTTGCCAAAGCTGAAGCCGGTCGCAGCATTGAACATGGCTGGAGTCTTGATCGCCATCTAACCTGCCTCCTTGATCCGCCAGGTCGCCCCCGTCGGATTGTCCATGACCTCAACGTTTAAGACCGTCAGTTCGGCTCGGATCGTATCGGCTGCCGCCCAGTCCTTAGCCGCCCGCGCGGCTACCCGCGCAGCGATTAACCCGTCAACGCGGGCCCGCAAGTCATCGTTTACTCCCACCTGGAACCATGCCTC
>JANPNB010000272.1:0-13704 GCA_031427275.1 Alphaproteobacteria bacterium
CGTGCAGGGCCCAGATGTGCAGGATTACTACGCCCGCTATCATGAAGGGCAACAGGTAGTGCAGCGAAAAGAAGCGGTTCAGCGTGGCATTGTCGACCGCAAAGCCGCCCCATAGCCAGGTGGTGATGGCAGGACCGATTAACGGCAGTGAGCCCACCAGGTTTGTGATCACCACCGCGCCGTGAAAGCTCATCTGGCCCCATGGCAGGACGTAGCCCATGAATGCTGTGATGATCATCAAGAGGTAGATCACGCAACCGAGGATCCAAAGCACCTCACGCGGGGCTTTGTAGGAGCCGTAGTAGAGCCCCCGGAACATGTGAATATAGACCGCCAGGAAGAACATCGACGCGCCGTTGGCGTGCATGTAGCGCACCAGCCAGCCATAGTTCACGTCGCGCATAATCCGCTCAACCGAATTGAACGCATAGTCGACGTGCGGCACGTAGTGCATGGCCAAGACGATGCCAGAAACGATCTGGATCACGAGGCAGACCGCCAATATGCCGCCGAACGTGAACCAGTAATTCAGGTTCTTCGGCGTTGGGAAGTCGATCAAGCTATCATTGGCCAAGCGTATGATCGGCAAGCGCGTGTCGAGCCAGCGCTCAAAACCAGACTTGGGTTCGTAGGTGGAATGTCCGCTCATGATCCTCAGCCCACCTTCACTTTGGCGTCACTCAAGAACGCATAGTCCGGCACCGCCAGGTTCTTTG
This sequence comes from Alphaproteobacteria bacterium, assembly GCA_031427275.1. Classification (GTDB taxonomy): domain Bacteria; phylum Pseudomonadota; class Alphaproteobacteria; order Caulobacterales; family Caulobacteraceae; genus Phenylobacterium. Next base: position 717 of record JANPNB010000272.1, read on the forward strand.
GCGCGGGGCCTTTCCGAATGCGACCGGAGGTATCGTAGTGCGAACCGTGGCACGGGCAGAACCATCCGCCGTAGTCACCGCCGCCGAAGGTCGGAACGCAACCGAGGTGGGTGCAGGTGCCGATCAGGATCAACCACTCGGCCTTGCCGGGCTTGTGGCGGCTCTCGTCGGTTGCGGGATCGCGCAGGTCGGCACCATTATCTTTGATCGCGCGGGCGATCTCAGCGCCCGTGCGATGGCGAAGGAAGAGGGGCTTGCCGCGCCACTTGATCGTGACCTGCTGGCCCAGCTCGACTTTGCTGAGGTCGAACTCAACCGAAGCCAAGGCCAGGGTGTCGCCTGCCGGGTTCATCTGATCGATGAACGGCCAGGCCAGTCCTCCGACTGCGCCCAGCGCCGCGACAGTGGCGGCAATATGGATAAAGTCACGACGATTGGGATCTTCCCCATCGGCATGGTGTTCGGGAGTTGCGCCCACAACGGTGTTGGCCACCTTAAAGCTACCCTTTTCTAGAGGCTAAGGCGCAAAGCCCCAACCTAACCTCGACCCACCCAGAGGTTCTGGTATGGGTCACTCGAGACACGACCTTAGAGCAAGCGCGATCAGCGAGAAATCCCGGTGTCGTGCCTTACGACGCCACTTCTACTGATTCGCGGTTGCCCCCGCTAATCCCGTGGCTGGATCGCTTAGAATGCTGCTCGCGCTTTTTCAACCGGACATTCCGCAAAACCTTGGGGCGGCGCTCCGTCTTGGGGCCTGTTTGGGGATAAAAGTGCATATTATCGAACCCTGTGGCTTTCTGCTCTCAGATAAGGCAATCCGCCGCGCAGCCATGGATTACGGGGATCCCGCCGAGGTAACCCGCCATTCAGGGTGGGAGGCGTTCGCCGCATCGGGTCTTGGGCGCGTAGTTTTGTTCACCACCAAGGGTGCCACACCATTGTACGAATTTGTTTTCCAGCATGATGATGTGTTGCTGTTTGGTCGCGAGAGCCTGGGCGTGCCCGATGATGTACACGCCGCTGCCGAGGCCCGCGTGATCATTCCGCTCAGTCCTGGGCGGAGGTCATTCAACGTGACGGTTTCTGCCGCCATCGGATTGTCAGAAGCGTTGCGTCAAACCGGCCAGTTGCCTAAGTCCGTGACCTCATGACGACACTGTCTCCAGAAATCCACGCGCGTCGTGATCGCGCCAAGGCATGGTTTGAAACCCTGCAGGCGCGCATTTGCGCCAAGCTTGAGCAGTTAGAGGCGCAGGCTCCAGATGATCTCTATCCTGAACCCCCGGGCCAATTTGCGATGGTGCCATGGACCCGCGCGACTGGCGTCGGTGGCGGGATCGCGGGTCACCTTAAAGGGCGACTGTTCGAAAAGGCTGGCGTTCACACATCGGCCGCTCTTGCTCGGTTTTCGCCGGAGATGGCGGCGACCATGCCCGGCGCCGACAAGGATCCGACCTATGTTTCTGCGAGCATCAGTCTGATCGTCCATCCTCGCTCGCCGTACATTCCGACCGTTCACATGAACACGCGATTTCTGTCGACCGCTGAAAGCTGGTTCGGAGGCGGCGCGGACCTGACCCCAATGTTGAGCGCCCAGCGCAGCCAAGAGGCGCAAGACGCTCTGCTATTCCACGCAAGCCTGAAGTCGGCCTGTGACCGCTTCGACCCCGATTGGCACGCGAAGTACAAGGCGTGGTGTGATGAATATTTCCATCTGCCGCATCGCAACGAGCCTCGCGGGATCGGTGGCATCTTCTATGATCGGCACAATACCGGAGACTTCGAAAAAGACTTTGCCTTTACCCAGGCCGTGGGCGAGTCGTTTCTGGACGTCTATCCGCAGATCGTCGAACGCCATCTAAGCCAGGCCTGGACGGCGGACGAACGCCAGCAGCAAATGGTCCAACGGGGTCGGTACGTCGAGTTCAACTTGCTTCACGACCGCGGCACGATGTTCGGGCTGAAGGCGGGTGGAAACATCGATACGATCTTGTCTTCGATGCCGCCGATGGTGGCTTGGCCTTGACCGATTAAGACGATTGATCTGGTCCCAGCTTACGGTCGGGTGTTACCGAGTTGGGTCACCCTGAGGGCCGCTTAATCCCAAGTCGGGGATCATTTTCGCATCTAGATTCTCTCAATAGCTCGTGCTGACGGGGGCTCTGCTTCCCCGTGACCCTTTGGGGAGGACTTGGATTTTCCGGCTTACTAGGTTGCCATTGCCGCGTCCGGACCGTCGAACGCGACAGTGCCTCAACCCCGGAGATTTTCCATGATTCCTAAGCCATTTTCTTTGCTACCACCGTTAGCGATGGCCTTGAGCCTTGTTGTCGCAGCACCAGCAAGTGCGGCTGTTGTTAGGGTCAATATAAAGGTTGAAAACCTAGCTCCGACCAACAGCGTCAGCTTCGCGCCACTTCGCTTCGGCTTTAACAATGGCACCTTTGATGCCTTCAACAACGGCGCGACTGCCACCGCCCCAATTATCTCGGTCGCAGAAGGCGGCAGTGGGTCGGCTTGGATCCCAGCCTTTGCTGCGGCTGATCCGACCGCGGTGATTGGCTCAACCGCTGGCGCGTTGCTGCCGGGTGCCACTCAAACTCTGTCATTCCTGGTGGACACTGCGGTCAATCCTTTCTTCACATTTGCTGCGATGGTCATACCCAGTAACGACTTCTTCATTGGCAACGATAACCCGCAAGCTTTCAGACTCTTTGACGCTGCCGGACACCTGCTGATTAGCTCCATCGGACAAACGGCCGGGGACATCTGGAACGCCGGGTCCGAAGCTTTTGATCCGCTCAATGCGGCGTTTCTGGTCGGCGGTACGAATGCACTGCGGACTGCGGAGAATGGCGTCGTCGGGTTCAATTTCTCCGAGCTTGCAGGCTTTAATGGTCTGACGACAGCGGCAGGCTATACGTTCAACAGTCAATTGGCGCGCGATACAGGGATCTATCGAATCTCTTTCACAACAAGCGCTGTGCCCGAACCTCAGACGTGGGCGATGATGCTGCTGGGATTCATGGGCATCGGATTGGTGGCTCGCCGTCGTACCTATCGCGCAATCGGCTCGTGAAACCGCACCGGTTGGGTTAGACTTGATTCAACTCCTCAGCAATTTAGACCGCCGCTGCCTGCGCGCGGCGGCGGTCGTTTGATGAACGAAGACATCCTGCTCGTCGAAGATGATGACGCCATCGCCGATGTGCTGCGACTGCACTTGGAGCAAGCGGGTTACTGCCTTTATCGCGAGTCCGATGGAAAGCGCGCTATGGGGGTTATCGACCAGAAGGCTTGGGACTTGGTATTGTTGGATCTGATGCTGCCGGGAGCCGACGGTTGGGAGGTCTGCCGTCACCTACGTGCCAAACACCCCCAGGTCCCGGTGATTATTCTAAGCGCACGGACCGCCGAGGCGCATCGGGTTCAGGGGCTAGAACTGGGTGCCGATGACTATCTCGCCAAACCATTCTCGATGGTGGAGTTGGTCGCGAGGGTGCGCGCCCTGCTCCGAAGGATTGAGCAGTCCCGCACGCAATCCGTTCCGGCTCCACATTTGAGTTTCGGCCCTTTCTGCCTAGATGTCCTTCGTCGTGAGCTATCCTATGAAACCCAGGTCGTACCGCTTACGCTTCGGGAGTTTGACCTATTGAGTTTCCTGGCGGCGCAGCCGGGGAGAACTTTCAACCGGCAGGAGTTGCTGCACTGGGTCTGGGGTGAAGGGTTCGACGGTTATGAGCACACCGTAAACTCCCACATCAATCGGTTGAGGACTAAGATTGAGGATGACCCCAGCCATCCGCGCTATATCGTCACTGTTTGGGGTGTCGGCTATCGGTTTGAGGTGTGAGGTGACGGCCGGGAGATCCATCACCACCCGCTTGACAATGGCCTTTGTGGTTCTCCTCTTGGGCTTTGGTATTTTCATCGCAGGCCTCAGTCGGCATATCGTTGCGCAACACCAGGATGAGACGCTTCAGCGCCTGTCCTATGGCCTAGCCAAGCACATAGTTGAGCATTGGCCCGTTGTTACCGCCGCCAATCCCGACGATAGCGACGCTCAAGCGCGTCAAGCGCTGCTTTCGATGTTGATGGTCGTCAATCCGGGGGTGCAAGCCTACGTGCTCGATGCAGACGGGCATGTCCGAGCCTATATCGGACCGCCTGGAATGGTGCAGGTTGAACAGGTGAACCTCTTGCCTGTACGTCGTTTTTTGGCCGGCGCTCCACTCCCCTTGCGAAACACCGATCCCATGGGCGGAACCGTGCCCCGACTATTCAGCGTCGCGATGTTTCCGCAACGTCCCTGGGACACGCGCCCTCCAGGCTATCTCTACATCGTCTTGGACGGCGCGGCCCGAGATTTGGTCTCAGCTCAAATCGGAGACCAGCGCGTTTGGCGAGGCGGGGCAATTGCCGCCGTCGTTGGGATGGTCGTTGTCATGCTGTTGGGCTTGGTCATCTTTCGATGCATGACCCTACCTCTTCGGCGCTTGGCTCGCCGCATGTCCGAATACGATGTGCCTGGGCCTCATGCTGCCCGCCCTGCTGATCTACATCCGCCGCCTGGTGACGAGGTTCGGGCTATCGATCTGGCGTTCGGCCAAATGACGGTACGCATCGAGGATCAGGCTGCCAGGGAACGCCAGCAGGTTGATGCGCACCGTGAGGTCATGGCTAGTCTCGCACATGATCTGCGCACACCGCTTACAGCACTGCATGGTCACTTGGAGGCGCTCAGCGGTTCGATTCTAATCCAGCCAGAGTCTCGAAGTCGGGTCCTGGAGACAGCGTTGGCACAGAGCGACAAGGTGAGGCGGTTATCTCAGCAACTCTTCGAGTTCGCGACGTTGCAGGCCTGTGAAGAAGTGCCACTTCGCGAACGCTTTCGCCTCGATGAACTCGTCACTGACGCTGTGCAAAAGTTCTCTGTGGTCGGTGGGCCGAGCGTCGTGGAATTGGGTGGCACGCCACCTGGCCCGCTCGAAATTACGGGTGATCTACAACTTATCGAACGCGCGTTGACCAACCTGATCGACAACGCCTTGCGTCATGGGCCGTCAGAGACGCCTGTTCAGGTCAGCATGCGACGGGTGGATGCGCGCGTTGAGATATTGGTAGAAGACGCTGGTCCAGGCCTGCCGGAGGAGCTTCACAGGCGGTTGGAGAAGGGCGCGTCACTGCGTGATCCTCCAATCAAACGAGTGACCGGTGGCATTGGTGGCCTCGGCTTGGCGATTGCTCAGCGGATCGCTCAATTGCATGGTGGAATGCTTAGCCCATTGCCGATGGGCAAGCGGGGAACCCGGCTTTGTTTAGCTCTACCCCTTGGCGACTAGGCTCCGATCTCCTTAGGGTGTGTGTCGAGTTCCAGCGATTGCAGACTCGACTATGAGACATCGCGCCGGTGCGGCGTGGGCGCTATGTGGAGTTCAATCTGCTCTAAGATCGCGGCACGATGTTTGGCTTGAAAGCGGGTGGAAACATCGAGACGATCCTGTCTTCGATGCCGCCGATGGTGGCCTGGACTAAGAGGGTATGCCGATGCCGAGTCTTGTTGAGCGCTTAGGCTACGGACCGGATGCCAAGCTGCTGATCGTCAATTGCGATGATCTGGGTTCTAGCGCCGCAGCAAATTCAGCGACAGAGCAGGCTCTCGCTGCGGGTGTGGCCACCAGTGCCACGCTGATGGTGCCGTGTCCCTGGGCACTGGACGGCGCACGGCGCGCCAAGGCGGGCGGGATCGGGGTGCATCTGACCCTGACCTGCGAATATCCCGGCTATCGTTGGCGCGCGCTAACCGGAGCGGTCAGTCTGCACGACGCCGAGGGCTATATGCCGACCAAGCCGCAGGTGGTTTGGCAAAATGCTGATCTTGATGCCGTGCGCGCAGAGTGCCGGGCTCAGATTGATCAAGCCTATGCCTGGGGGGTCGATGTCACACACCTCGATGCCCATATGGGCACAATGCAGACGGAGCCACGCTTTGCCACGCTCTTTCTGGAGCTCGCAGCGGCCTACAAATTGCCCGTCCGGATGGTCGGGGCAAGCTATGAGCACCGGATGGGCTTTGCCTCCCGCGAGCCTGCGACGGCGCTCGGCCTGCTCTATCCCGACAAGCTGCTGACCACCTGGGGAAAACCGTCGAAACCGACCTTCGCGGCGATCCTTGAGCGCCTGGAGCCCGGGGTCACCGAGGTCTATCTGCACCCTGTAGAGGATGGCCCTGAACTGCGCGCCTATGATCCCGACAATCCGCAGATCCGAGTGGATGACCATGCGTGCCTGTTGGACCCGATTTTCAAGACCCAGATGGCAGAGTTGGGAATTGAGCTGATCAACTTTGCGCCGCTGCGCGACCTCCAGCGGGCTTAAGCCTCGACGTGATACCGGCGGCCCGAGTCGTCGGGGCGAACCCCCCGTCGGAATCGGCAGAAAAGCTCAAGCTTCCGTCTTTTCAAAGTCAGCGACGTTCGGATCGCAGAAACCGATTGATCCAGCCGCCGACCCTAGTTCGATCATCGGTCGCCACAAAGCTCGCGATGGCTTGGTCGGCTTGGGCATCGCTATAGCGGCTGCCGCGGCGATCCTCGATCAGGGCCTTGGCATAGTCGGGCTCGAACTCCGGGTGCAGTTGCATCGATACGGCATGGTCGCCATAGGTCAGCATGCCGAAGGGGGTGAAGTCGCTGGATGCTAACACCATGGCTCCGGTCGGAGGGACAACCACTTGGTCCTGGTGCGAGGCTGGCACGGCGATGGTTGGCCCAGCATCCATCCAGGCTTCAGACTGGCGGACTTCGTAGGTGTGCAGGCCGACACCCCAACCCTTGGGGGACTTGATAACCTTGCCGCCAAAGGCCTCGGCCATGATCTGATGGCCGAAACATACGCCGACCAGTTTGGCCCGGCCCCTGGCCGAAACCAGGAAGGCCTTGAGTGGGTCAATCCAAGGCAGAGGCTCATAGACACCTGCCGATGATCCGGTCACGAGGTAACCATCGAAGTCTTCAACCTGGGCAGGAAGCGAGCCGCCAGCGACGTCATAGGTCGCGTAGTTATAGGCGTCCCGGCCCAACAGATTTCGGAACATCTCGGGATAGTCACCAAAGGTTTCTTTCGGCCCAGGCGGCGGCGCGCCCGTCTCTAAGATAGCTAACTTGCGCACGTCAGTAGGCCATGCCCTGGGCAACGGCTTTCAGTTTTTCAATGGCCGAGAACTTGTCGTCGATAAAGTCATGGTCGATCCACCAATCCTCAATCTCTGCCAGAACCTGGCCGACCATGGGGCCTTTGGGCACGCCGGACTGCAAGACCTCGTCCCCGGTGATCGGGAAGGGTGGCGGCGACCAACTTGATCCTAGGGCCAACAGACCTCGCCACTGGTGGGTGGTGGCTGTGCGCGTCGACCGGGCCCAGGCCAGCTTCACCCGATCCAGGAAGGCTTCAACGCCAATTCGGTACACCGCGCGGCGCGTTTCGCGCGGGCTCATCCAGCTGGTTATCCGAGGCGACTTTCCGGTCGAGTTGATCAGCCGCTCACGGGTCTCGTTGGACAGGCGCAGGGTTTCGCAGGCTTTGGCTGCGGCGACCTGATCATCAGGAATTAGGCTGGCCAGCCGCAGAGTGGCGTCCGTCTCGAACAACATGTCGTTTTCAATGCCGACAAGGGCGTTGAAGGTTGCGATGTCTTTGGTCGAGGGCAGAATGAAGGGCAGAATCCCAGCGTCACACATTAAGGCGACAGCCGACCTTGGATCATCGGCAGCCAACAGCTTTAACATCTCTACTGTGGTGCGCTCAGCCGGCAGGTTGGAGATCGTGTCACGTGCCCCAGTGCAAGCGGTAAGCGCGGCTTGATCCACTGAACCCGATCCGTACCAGGCCAAGAATCGAAAGAACCGCAGGATCCGCAGGCTATCTTCAGCAACCCGGGCATCGGCGTCGCCGACAAAGACAATTCGACCTGATTTGGCGTCGGCAATCCCCTGGCCCGTGGGATCAAAGAGGGTTCCGGTGCGGTCGCAATAGAGCGCGTTCAGGGTGAAATCCCGCCGCTGGGCGTCCTCGGTCCAGGCGGTAGTGAAGGCCACAACGGCACGGCGCCCGTCGGTGGAAACGTCACGCCGAAGTGTGGTGATCTCTAGTGGAGTCTTATTGACCACAGCCGTTATCGTGCCGTGATCAATGCCGGTCGGAACGGCCTTGATACCCGCGCGCGCCAAAGCCTGCGAGACTTGAACAGGGGTCAAGGTGGTGGCGATGTCGATATCGTTGATGGGGCGGTTGAGAACGGCATTTCGCACGCATCCGCCGACGAACCGCGCGCAGTCTGGGCCGCCGACAGCCTCTAGGGCGTCAAAGACCTCGACGACCTCTGGGGTGTTCATCCACGGGCGCTGACCCAGACTATCACTCATGGCTTGGGTGCGGCTTTCATGTCGAAGTGACCCGGTGTTACCTCGCCGTTGGACTCGGTCACGGCAGGCACATAGGTTTGGTCGCGATTGTCAGGATGCGAGATGGCGGTGATCATCAGGGACAGGGCCATCAGCACGATACCTGCCACGAACAACCAAGGCCATGGGGTCGAGCCCATGGGGCGGCCGGTACGCTTGGCCACCTCGCGCCAGGCGAACCAAGCCGCAAAGGGCAAAGCCAACAACAACCCCCGCTCCAGCAGAAGCCTAAGCACTCGGGTCACCATAGAGTCGGCGTCGCAGCGCACGCAGCATTCCAGCGGTTGCGCCCCAAATATATTGATCGTTGTGGGTCATCGCATAAAACCGGCGCATCTCGCCGGTCGGCATCTCGCGCTCATGTTCCTCGTGATTGGAGAGGTCCATCAGGAAGTCGAACGGCGTTTCAAAGATATCGGCCACTTCATCGGGATTAGCGACCAAGTCGTGGTCACTCGAAATAAACCCTACAACTGGCGTGATCAGATAGCCGGTGCCGGTCTGATAGGGTGAAGATAGCCCAGCCAACTGAACAAGGCTGGGTTCGAGACCCACTTCCTCCTGCGCTTCTCGAAGCGCCGCCTGCCAGGGTGTTTCGCCAGGGTCTCTGCGACCACCCGGAAAAGCGACCTGCCCCGCGTGACGGCGCATGGTGTCAACGCGACGGGTTAGGAGCACCGAATAGCCATAGTCCCGCTCAATCAATCCGATCAGGACGGAGGCGGGGGTTAGAGGTTCAACCTGGATGGGACGTTGGTCTGGGGAAAGATCATAGTCAGAGGTCAGTGAAGTCGGTTCGGCAAACTCAAGCGGATCAAGCCGAGCTGTCAGCCAGTCGCGAAAGGCCGGCGAGGCGAGATGCGATACTGGCGCATTCACAGCTGGTGGGCTCCTATAGGTCCCACGGGAAACCAGGCCCCATTCGAACTCACGCCCAATTGGGAGCCTTCTGGGGTTTCACGCTCTTCCGCCAATTCCACCAGCTCGTAGAACACGGGTCGGGCAATCAGCGCTTCAAGCCCGCGACGCACATGGAGATAGGGCCGGGGTTGACCGGTCAGGCCATCCATCTCGACGCGGATCGCGTTGTCCGGCCCTGCTTCGACCTCATCGCCGACATTGGTGAGGAATTTCAGAGTCCCACCGACTTGGTCCACACGCACGGCGATGAACGGCGCGTCCTCAACGGTGATCTTCATCTTCTCAACCGGCGTGACAAGGTGAAACCCGTCAGGGTCCTTGCGCAACACCGTCGAAAACAGGCGTACCAGGGCTTCGCGCCCGATGGGTGAGCCCTCATGAAACCACAAGCCATCCTTCTTGATGACGATATCGATCTCGCCGCAATGGGCGGGGTTCCACAGATGTACCGGCGGCAGGCCGCGACCGGGTGCCTGTTTGGCTGCGGCAATTACGCCGTCCAGTCCGCCTTGGGGTTGCGACTCCGTCATGAAGCATAGGTTAGGCCTCACCGCGCGGCGGCTCAACAAGCACCTTTATGCGGCCGACCAGGGGATTGGCGGCACCCCGTGCCAGTACGCGTCTGGAATCCACCGGGCCCGGCATAATGATGCCTTTGGTTTGCGCAGCGCTAAACCCGAAGCGTTGAAAATAGGGCTCGTCGCCGACGAGGAGCACGACCGGGACGCCAGCAGCCTCGGCCGCCGCACAAGCGTGTTGGACGAGTATGCCTCCAAGCCCGGCCTTCCGTTGATCAGACATGACCGCCAAGGGTCCGAGGAAGATCACCTCTTGGCTCCCGATGCCAACCTCTGACATTCGAACTGATCCAACAATATGGCCACTGTCCCAGGCACACAAAGAAAGATCAGGTCTGAACTTGGCGAACTCACGCACCCGTTCAGAGACTTTGGTAAAGCGACCCGGTCCGAACGCATGATCCAGCAGAGCCTCGATGGCAGGGTGGTCAGCCGACGTTTCCGCCCGAATATCGGGAAGGGTGTGTGCAGCAGTTGAATTGGGCATTTAGAAGCTCGCAGACGACGGATTGCGATCCCAGAGATTGTCGCTCTGGGGGCGGGATCAGGCAGAGCGCCCGGTTCGTCGCAGCCGTTGCATGGGGTTGGCCTCAAAAGTCGAAGGCGGGCTGATAAGGTGCTCAGGGGACGACGTCAACATCACGTCCTGCTTCGGTCCATCGACCTCGACCTGTCTGATTTAGGTCTATCCCAGCGGTTCGTCCTTGACGTGGGCGCTATTGCGGGGTCTGAGGCGCCCATGGCCAAGGAAACCGTGTATATCGTCCAGGCCTATGTCGCCGGTCGGGGCCAGAGCCTGCGGGCTGAGCAACAGATCGGATGCAAGGACGCCGCTGAAGCCCTGCGCAAGGCTGAACGCTTGGCACCCCTAAGACTGGGTGTGGTGGCCTTCGCGGCCTCCGCCGATGTCGAGATGGGGGATTATGACGAGAACCCGGTGGTTCTGTTCAAAGCCGGACGCCTGCCGCCGCCTTTCGACGAATAGGGCGTTTGGGTAGTCGAAAACCAAAAGGGTCGGAGCCGAGGGCTTCGGCGATCAAAGGATTATTCAGATGGCGCGTAAGCCAAACTACCAATTCGAACGCATGGAACGCGACCGCCAAAAGGCCGCCAAGGCCGCACAGAAGGCCGCTACTAAACAAGGTGAGCGGGCCGCCGAACAACCCGAGCCACCAGCCGCCGACGAAGACGAGTCTGAGACGTGAACTATAACCACGAGACCGTGTCCTTAGACGGCGAGTATTTCGATGGCTGCGAGTTTCGCGACTGCCGGATGATCTATGCCGGCGGCGCTGCTCCGGTGTTTACCGATTGCAAGTTCGACAATTGCGAATGGCGTTTTGATGGCCCGGCCGGCAATACTTTGGAACACCTGCGCGCCATGTGGGCTGCGGGCGCGAAGGCGCAGGTGCAGGTGATGATCAAGGAAATCACCGGCGCTACAAGGTAGGACGCTCAAATGCTCCCCTTTTGGAGGAGCTGGCGCGAAGCGCCTGAGGGGTTCAAGCCCACTAACTTCTCCGCGCTTCAACCCCCTCCACTACTTCGTGGTCCCCCTCCCCCTGCGGGGGCGGAACTAGCCAACATCCAACCACTTGCGGGGCCAGGCGCGGCCTAGGGACCTCACCTCGCGGGCCACCAGGCCTAGCCGCTTCATGCGGGCAGGCGTGAGTTGGCCGAGCGTTTGAACGGGTTCCTGACCCTTAAACGGGCTGGACGTGATGGCCCCCAAGGTCATGGCGGCGTCCAGCGCAGTCCATTCGGCCTTGGCTCGGTCTTCGAAGCCGATGGCGTAGTAGTGGCGCAGAGGCGCGGGCTCTCCGGCCAGTTCCACCATCACCCCGATCACCCAGCCGGTCACACCCGAATCCTCCGCGAGGGGACTGTCTAGCCCGGCACTCGCGGCTTTGTCGCTTGCCAAGCGCGGTCGTCGGGGAGAACGTGGCCTCAACCATGACAGGGAGGCCCCAATGGCCCGCATTGAAGTCGTCGAATATACCGACGCTGTCTGCTCCACCGCCTGGGGCGCTGAGCCGTTCTTCCGCAAGCTAGACTGGCGGTTTGGCGAGCACCTGATCTGGCGCAAAGTCATGGGCGGCTTGGTCGGCAATGCGGCCACCGGCAAGGAAAATTGGGACCGCGTCAGCGCGGCTGAGCCCATGCGCAAATACTGGAAGCGGGTCTGGCACCTGACCGGCATGCCCTATCCCAACCCCATGCACCTGATGCTGCAGTCCACCGATCCCATGGGTGCCGCGGTCAAAGCCGCTGAGCTGCAGGGCAAGGACGTGGCCGAAGCGGTGCTGCGCCGGTTCCGCGAGCGGATCTTTGTCGACGGTATCGGCCCGCAGACCCCTGATGAGTTTGAGGCTGCCACGGTGGGCGTCGCTGGATTAGATCAAGCCCGCTGGCGGATCGATCAAGCCAAGCCCGGGGTCGCCGCCGCCTATAAGGCTGACTGGGAAGAGTGCCGCGCGCCGAACGACTATGTCCGCAACCTGGTCCATGACAGCCCGATGAATGGCGAGCTGAAACACTCCGAAGGTCACGACCGCTACGCCTATCCGACGATCATCTTCCGGGGCGGCCCTGGCGGTGACCAGACCGTGGCCGGTTGGGTGAACTATGAAGACTATGAGAAGGGCCTGGAGGCGGCCTTCCCCGGTTCCACCACCAATCCACGACCTGACCCGACCCCGGCTGAGGCCTTCGCCCGTTGGCCCATGCTCACCAGCCAGGAACTGAGCTTCCTCTGTGGCGAGGGTGCCAAGCCGCCAGCGGGCACGGTGACGCACGATTGGGGGGATGGCGTAGTCTACTACACAGCCGCTGAGGCCAAGGCGCGGGGGCTTGAACCCGCGATGGCGGGGTAGCGGCTTCCCTCACGAAGTGCTAGGCGATTCACACATCTCCGGCTCTGAGGCTCCATCCCTTTGCGATGGCGAGGAAGTAGTTCAAGCCGTGGCGCATGGTGATGGGCCCTGGAGGTCGTGACCTGGGGTAGCCGTCCCACCCACCGAGCTT
>JANPNB010000273.1:0-2436 GCA_031427275.1 Alphaproteobacteria bacterium
GGCTTCGTGCACACGGCGCCGAGCCATGGTGAGGACGACTACGAAGTCTGGATGGCGAACGCGAAGACGCTGGAAGCGCGGGGCATCGACGTTACGATCCCCAATACGGTCGACGAGTTTGGACGCTATACGAATGTCTGCCCCGGCTTTGAGGGGCTCGAGATCATCACGGTCGACGGCAAGAAGCGTGGGCAGGATGGGCCGGCGAACAAGGCGGTGATGGACAAGCTGATCGAGGCGGGCGCGCTGCTGGCGCGTGGCGTCACGACGCTGCGTGATGCGCACTCGTGGCGATCCAAGGCACCGGTGATCCGGCGTGGGACGCCGCAATGGTTCATCGCGATGGATCGGCCGCTGAACCATCTGAAGGGTAAGGAAGGCAAGTCGCTGCGCGAGCTTTGCCTTGAGGCGATCGATGCGACGGTGTTCACGCCGGAGCGTGGACGGCAGCGTATCCGCGCGATGGTGGAGGAGCGTCCTGACTGGCTGATCTCGCGCCAGCGCGCGTGGGGCGTGCCGTTGACGCTGTTCGTCAATCGCGACACGGGCGAGATACTCAACGATCCGGCGGTGAATGAACGCATCGTGGCGGCTGTCGAGAAGAGTGGGGCGGATGCGTGGTTCGGCGGGGAGGCAGCGAGCTTCCTCGGCAATGGGTACGACGCGGCGAAGTACGAGAAGGTCAACGACATTCTCGACGTGTGGTTCGATAGCGGAACCACGCACGCCTTCACGCTGGAAGATCGCGGGCTGAAATGGCCGGCGGATATCTATCTCGAAGGCTCAGACCAGCATCGCGGCTGGTTCCAGTCGTCGCTGCTGGAAAGCTGCGCGACGCGTGGACGTGCGCCTTACGATGGCATTGTCACGCATGGCTTCGTCCAGGCCGACGACGGCGAGAAGATGTCGAAGTCGCTCGGCAACGTCATTTCGCCGATGGAAGTGTGCGAGAAGTTTGGCGCCGACATCCTGCGTATCTGGGTGGCGTCGTCGGACTATGCGGACGATCCGAGCTTTGGCTGGAAACTGTTCGATGCAAACAGCGACAGCTATCGCAAACTACGCAACACGATGCGTTACCTGCTGGGCGCGCTCGATGGATTCAACGACAAGGAGCGCGTTGCAATGGCCGAGATGCCGAGCCTGGAGCGCTGGGTGCTGCATCGCCTCGCCGAGCTCGATAAGGTCGTGACCGAGGCGTACCACGCCTATGACTTCAAGGTCGCTTTTCATGCGCTGATGAATTTCTGCGTTGTCGATCTCTCGTCGGTTTACTTCGATATCCGCAAGGACAGCCTCTATTGCGACGCGCCGTCTGCGCTTCGTCGTCGTGCCGTCCGTACGGTGATGGACGAGGTGTTCAAGCGCCTCTGCATCTGGTTCGCGCCGGTCATGGTCTACACGTGCGAGGAAGCGTGGGAGCAGCGGCATCCGGGCAAAGGCTCCGTTCACTTGCAGCAATTCCCGAAGACGCCGGAGGGCTGGTTCAATCCGGACGTGGCAGCGAAGTGGGATGCGATCTTCAAGGTGCGCAAGTCGGTGACCGAAGCACTCGAAGGCGAACGCCGCGAGAAACGGATCGGTTCATCGCTTGAAGCGGCGGTCGCTGTTTCTATTTCCGTTGCCGAGATGCTGAAAGCTTTCGCTGGCGTAGATCCGGCCGAGATCTTCATCACATCGCAGGCGACCCTTTCGGCTGGCGGCGAAGGCGTGAGCGTTGGCTCGACCCGAGCGGGTGGTGTGAAATGCGCCCGCTCGTGGAAATATTTTGATCCGGCGACGGCTGATCCAGCCTTTCCGGACATCACCCCGCGCGATGCTGCGGCGGTGCGTGAATACCGAAATCTCTGAGGTGTGGTTATGGCCGTGACGATGGACTGGCTTTCGCGCGATAAAATGACCCGCGCGTGGCGCTGGGGCATTCCGCTGATCATCGGCATCGTGGTGCTGGATCAGCTGAGCAAGGCGTGGGTGCTGGGCAACCCGCAATTCAACGCGCTGAACTGCCTCCCCCAGACCGCGCCGTGCGGCCGGGTCGAGGTGTCATCCGTGCTCGATTTCTCGATGATGTGGAACCGGGGGATCAGTTTCGGCTTCATGCAGTCCGACGGGCTGGCCCGCTGGGGACTGTTCGTCATTATACTCGCAATTGCCGTTGGTTTCACGCTCTGGCTGCTCCGCGCTCAAAGGTCGCTGACGGCTTTGGCGCTGGCGCTGGTGGTTGGCGGGGCGGTCGGAAATCTGGTCGACCGGGCTGTTTTCGGCGCGGTCGTTGATTTTATTGACTTTACCGGCCCATGGTTCGGCCTGAACATCGGGGGCTGGCCGGTCGGCTTTCCGTGGATTTTTAACGTGGCGGACGCCTCAATTTCGGTTGGCGCCATTATTTTGCTGCTGGATCAGCTTCTGGTCTCGCGGAACCCGGCGCGCTAGAAG
>JANPNB010000274.1:0-2223 GCA_031427275.1 Alphaproteobacteria bacterium
TGCGATGCACGACGGTGACCTTGGACGCGAAGTTGGTCAGGAACAGCGCTTCTTCCACGGCGGTATTACCGCCGCCGACCACGACGACCTGTTTGCCGCGATAGAAGAAGCCGTCACAAGTGGCGCAGGCCGACACACCAAAGCCCTGGAATTTGGTTTCGCTATCTAGGCCAAGCCATTTGGCCTGGGCACCCGTGGCGATGATCAGGGTCTCGGCCAGCCAAACCTGGCCGCTATCGCACTCAAGGCGGAAGGGGCGTTGAGACAGGTCGGCTTTCAGCACGATATCGGTGATGATCTCGGTGCCCACATGCTGCGCCTGAGCCTGCATCTGCTCCATCAGCCAAGGCCCCTGGATCACCTCGGCAAAGCCCGGATAGTTCTCCACATCGGTGGTGATGGTCAGCTGGCCGCCGGGCTGGATACCCTGGATTAGCACCGGATTGAGCAAGGCGCGCGCGGCGTAGACGGCGGCTGTGTAGCCGGCGGGACCTGAGCCGATGATGACGCAGCGTGCGGTACGGGGAGCAGAGTCTGACATGCTGGCTATGTAGGTGAGATTCCGCGCAGGCGCGAGCCGGTCGAGGGCAAAGAAAGCTAAGCGGGCAGTGAGCTTTGGTTAACGGCTGCTTTAGGGGCTAGTCCTAGGCTAGGCGCGTAACTTGTCGGTCAGCCATGTCCCCCATAGTCCTACCCGAAATCCAGATCGCCGGACGGCATATTGGCGCGGCCTATTCGCCCTATGTGATCTGTGAGCTGTCGGGCAATCACAATGGCAGTTTGGATCGTGCGCTCACGATGATTGATGCGGCTGCCGCCACCGGCTGTGACGCCATCAAGATCCAGACCTATACCGCTGACACCATCACCATGGATGTCGACCGGCCGGAGTTCAAAATCCACGGCGGACTTTGGGACGGGCGCAGTCTTTACGAGCTGTATCAGGAGGCACAAACACCCTTTTGAATGGCACCCTGCGCTGTTCGCACGGGCGGCCGAACGCGGGGTGACGCTGTTTTCCTCGCCGTTTGATGAGACGGCTGTCGATCTTCTCGACAGTTTGGGCGCGCCCGCCTTCAAGATCGCGTCCTTTGAAGCCATCGACTTGCCACTGATCGCCTATGCGGCCAGCAAGGGGAAGCCTTTGATCATCTCAACGGGTATGGCGAATTTGGATGAAATGCACGCAGCGCGAGAAAAAGCATTGACCGCTGGAGCCGCCGGTGTCGTCATGTTGCACTGTGTTTCGAGCTATCCCGCCGCAATTGAGGACGCCAATGTCAGAACCGTCGCGGACATGACCAACCGGTTCGACAGTCCTATCGGCCTTTCTGATCATACCCACGGCACCGCCGCCTCGGTCGCGGCCATCGCATTAGGGGCCTGTGTGATCGAAAAACATTTCACGCTCGCTCGGTCCGATGGCGGGCCAGATGCCGCTTTCAGCCTTGAGCCTGCCGAATTTTCCGCCTTGGTGCGCGATTGCAAGCAGGCTTGGAGCGCGCTCGGACGGGCGCACTATGATCTTTTGGGCTCCGAGCGGGCCAATCTTCAGTTCCGCAGGTCGCTCTATATCAGTGCTGATGTGCGGGTTGGTGAGCCGCTAAGTCGAGGCAATGTCCGCTCCGTCCGGCCAGGCAATGGGCTGGCACCAGCAGAGCTGGACCAAGTCTTAGGCCGCAAAGCAACGCGCGATCTACGCCGTGGCGAACCCCTGGCTTGGGACATGCTGCGGTGAGAACGGCGGCTGAAATTGCCGGCAAGATCGCCAGCGACGTCCGCGCTCAGCCTCATGCCTATGAACCTGCCCTGCGCAATATTCGAAAGTGGCACAGCCAGGCGCTAGCCCCCGAACCCGCCAATGAGGTTCTGGCGGC
Organism: Alphaproteobacteria bacterium; assembly: GCA_031427275.1. Classification (GTDB taxonomy): domain Bacteria; phylum Pseudomonadota; class Alphaproteobacteria; order Caulobacterales; family Caulobacteraceae; genus Phenylobacterium. The sequence continues at coordinate 1,878 of JANPNB010000274.1, forward strand.
AGCAAAGCTGCTGGCTTCCGATCTGCATCAGGAATGGAAGTGGATGGCCTATGAGCTCGTCCGCTACCATCCCGGTGCCTATGATAGCGTTGTGGCCAACGATATCGCCGACTTCACCCTCGATTTGCAGTCTTGGTATGCGGTTGATGGCTTCGGTACGGTACTGGTCGGACCGATCTGGGCCAAGGGTTGCATCGATGACGCCATGGTCGAGGCTTGGTCAAAGTCGGAGAACCGTTGGCTACGTCGTTTGGCGCTGGTGGCGACCATCGGCTTGAATTCGGCCCATTCTGGCGCGAGTGATGCCGACCGGACCTTGCCGATCTGTCGTCAGCTGGCTGCCGAT
>JANPNB010000275.1:0-2155 GCA_031427275.1 Alphaproteobacteria bacterium
GCGGTCAGCCGCTTCGAGAGCCTGAAAGTAGGCTTGTCGTTCGGATGGCGACTCCGGGGCGAGGACGACCCGGGGCAGGTCAAGCCGGCGAAGTAATTCCAGCAGGAACAGGCGGATGGTGCGCCCGTTGAAATCGCGGAACGGATGAATGGAGAGGAACCGGCCTTCGGCAAAGGCGAGCAACTCCAGAGTGAGATCACCGATGGCACCGGAAGCGGCGGGCCAGCGGGCGAGCAGGTCGGCTCCGAAATCCCGCATGATTCCAATTTGCTTTCAAGATGAGACTTATGGCGCTAGTCATGTTGAATGTCGAGACATGCTAGATTTGAGAAGAGGGTGGTTTCATCTGCCGTGAAGGCCGCGGGGCAAGCGCAGACCATTGCGGAACTGCGTGCCGCGCAAGCGGTGCTGCTGCCGGCCGTGCATGGACTCACGATGGCGCAAACCGGTGCGGCTCTTGGGTTGAGCCGCGCTTCGGTGGGACGACTCCAGCAACAAAGCCGCAAACCCAAGGCGCGGGGAAAACCCAGAGAAGTCACAGCCGGCTGGGGCGGCCGGCGACGCAGTCACCTGACATGGGAGGAAGAGGTGACTTTTCTGCAACCCTGGCTGGAGCAGGCTCGGAGCGCGGGATTAGTGGTGCTCTCGCCCGTGCGGGCGGCGCTCGCACAGCAACTGGGCAGGCCCGTGAAGGCTTCGGTAGTCTGGCGTTTGATGGGCCGCCACGGCTGGCGCAAGGTGGCCCCCGACACCCGTCACCCCAAGGGCGATCCGGCCGCCCAGGAGGCCTGGAAAAAAAACTCCCGAAGGTGGTGGCCCGGATCATCCGTGAGCAGTGCGCCCCGGGGCAGCGCGTGCGGCTGATGTTTCAAGACGAAGCGCGCTTCGGACGCATGGCCAGAGCCAAGCGCTGCTGGGCACCCAAAGGGCAACGCCCAGTAATGGCCAATGGTTACGAGCGCCAGTTCACCTATGTCTATGGGGCCGTGAGCCCGCTGGAGGGCGACTTTGATGCGATGATCTGTGAGAAGATGAACACCGAGCAGATGGGCAACTTCCTGCAAGCGGTGCGCGAGCGCTATCCCGGGGAGTTCATTATCATGATCGTCGATGGGGCCAGTTCGCACCGAGCCAAAGACCTGCGCGTGCCCCCGGACATGCACTTGGAGCGCCTGCCCGCCTACGCCCCCGAACTCAATCCGCAAGAGCACCTCTGGGATGAGTTGCGCGAGAAAGAGTTTCCCAACCGTGTCTTCGAGAGCATGGAGGCGGTCATTTCCCAGCTCCGCTCGGGCTTGGCCAAACTCCAGGCAAGTCCGCCAACCATTCGCTCCATCACCGCGTGGCCTTGGATCAAACGTCTCAACTTGAACGCAAATTAGAATAAGCAGGGCTTTAACGCCAAGCGTGACGGAGATGTCAGTATGCTCCACCGCTCGGGTCTGCCCGACTTGGAAGCGCGTCTGACCGCGGTGGCGGACGCGAGCACGCGCCTGACGCGTGTGGCAGGTGAGGTGTTGAATTTGGCGGCGGACTTTGGCGACTGGTTATCTCATCTTGACGCGATACCTGACCGCGAGAAGCGCTGGGATTGTGCCAGAGTGGAATGGCTCAATGTCCTGCATCATGCCGGAAAACTTGAGGCCGAGGGTGGAGATTTATTCGCGGGCTGGCGCGAAAACCTCGCCCGAATCTTAAAAGGAGGGTGCTGAGCATGGCCAAAATTGCAATTGTTGGAACCAGAGAGTCCGGCAAGACCGTTCTGATGACGGTTTTGGCCAAGCGCTACCAGACTCGGAACGGGGACGATCCCTTCCTGAAGGCCATGAACCCGCAAACCATGGCGTTCACCGAAAAGAACTGGCATCGCCTGACCGTGGAGCGGGACTGGCCGCCGCTCACGCCACCGGGAGATTTGCTGAAGTTGCATTGGTCATTGGAATGCGGTGGCCAATCGCACGAGATACACTTGGTGGATTTTGCCGGAGAGACCTTTCGGACGGTTTTCGGGAAGCACACCCTGACCGATCCGCAGGTTCGCAGCCAGTTGGGTGCCGACCCGCTTTACGGCCCGTTGCTGGCCTACCTCGATCAGGCCGACGTCGTCGTTCTCCTCGTCAACCTGCGCGACTATGTGAATGCCCCAGCTACGACA
>JANPNB010000276.1:0-1690 GCA_031427275.1 Alphaproteobacteria bacterium
CCTACGCCGTCACCACGCTCTACAACCAGCGCGAGCTGCAGACGCCGTGGGAGACCACCAACGTCAATGGCGGAGCCGTGGCGCTCGGCCACCCCTATGGCATGTCTGGCATCCGCTATGTCGGCTCGACCTTGCTGGAGCTCGGCCGTCGCAAGGCGAAGAACGCGATTATCGGCGTTTGCACCGCAGGCGGAATGGCCACCGCAGCGTGGCTGCAGCGCTGACCCGGCTGACCCTTACGGCGCCCGCGTCCCAAACTACCCGCGTCATTGTGTTTCTGGAATCATTCCAGCTGGCCACTGGCGAACGCGCGCCAATGGCGCCATATGGGCCCAAGCACAGGAGACCGCCATGGCAGACGGCCTGGACCTCACCCCCAACCGCATCGTTGAAGTCCCGGCCCCGCGCGGAACGGTCCGCATCGGGCAGTCCCTTCCGGTGGCTTTCATTGCCGGCCCCTGCCAGCTCGAAAGCCGCGCCCACGGTCTCGAAATGTCGGCCCGCCTGCGCGAGATCGCCGACCGCCTTGGCTGCCATCTGATCTACAAGACCAGCTTCGACAAGGCGAACCGTTCCAGCATCGCGACGGCGCGCGGCCTCGGCCTTTCGGCGTCGCTCGACATCTTCAACGAGATCCGCGAGACCTCGGGCCTGCCCGTGATCACCGACGTCCACCTGCCGGACCAGTGCGCCGAAGTCGCCCAAGCGGTCGACGTGCTGCAAATCCCCGCCTTCCTCTCACGCCAGACCGACCTGCTTGTCGCGGCCGCCCAGACGGGCAAGCCCATCAACGTCAAGAAGGGCCAGTTCTTGGCGCCGTGGGACATGAAGCATGTCGTGAACAAGCTGGTGCAGTCCGGCTGCCGTGACGTGCTCGTCTGCGAGCGTGGCGTCTCCTTCGGCTACAACACGCTCGTCTCCGACATGCGCGCGATTCCCGAACTCGCCGCCACCGGCGCGCCGGTCGTGTTCGACGCGACGCACTCCGTGCAGCAACCCGGCGGGCAAGGCGCAACATCCGGCGGCCAGCGCCAGTACGTTCCGGTTCTCGCCCGCGCCGCCGCGGCGGTTGGCGTCGCCGCTGTCTTCATCGAGACCCACGAGAATCCCGACGTTGCCCCCAGCGACGGCCCCAACATGGTCCCGCTCCACCAGCTCGAAGAGCTGATGAGCCAGATCATGGCGTTCGACAAACTGGCGAAGAGCTACAACTAGCCACTATCCGCGTCCGGCCTTTACACGTCTCGCAACCCGCGCAATCCTGTCCTCAAGGTCAGATGCTTCTGCGCGGGAGTCGCGAATGAATGCTCGGGGCCTTTTTCTCTCTGCTCTCGTGATGCTTGCGGGGTGCATGACGCCGCAGACCGGACCGCCGCTTGATCGTTATGGTGGTCCAGCCATGCCGGATCCGCCGAATTTCGATCGCGCTGCCATCGATGTCATTCGTGGCGGTTTCACCCCCGGCCGGCAGCCTGACGGTAACACGGTGATCTTCTCCAGCACAGACGGGCTGATCGTTTTCGACACCGGTCGCCATGCCACCCACACGCAGAAGATCGTCGATCTCGCGACGGCGCGCGGACAGCCGATCGCCGCGATCATCAACTCGCACTGGCATCTCGATCATGTCAGCGGAAACATCCCGCTGCGAAAGCTGTGGCGCGGCGCTGCTGTCTATTCCAATGACGCA
>JANPNB010000277.1:0-7739 GCA_031427275.1 Alphaproteobacteria bacterium
GATCGCCGACGCGGTCCACCGGCCAAGGTTCGCAGCCTTTGGCGTGGGGCTCTGGAGCCTGCTGACCGCAGCCTCGGGCATGGCCCACAGTTTCGCAACCTTGGCCTTGCCGCGCATTTTCATCGGGGTCGGCGAGTCGACGCTTACCCCCACGGCGCTCTCCATGCTGGCAGACCGCTTCCCGGCCCGGCGTCTGGGCTTCGCCTCTGGCGCCTATTATGCCGGGGTGCCCTTGGGGTCTGGCTTGGCCTTCTTCGTGGCGGCGCTGTTTGGCCCGACCATAGGCTGGCGCAACTGCTTCCTGGTCATCGGCGGCGTTGGCGTCTGCCTGTCGCTGATCCTCGCCACGCTGAAGGACCCACGCGGCGTCACCGCCAGCACCGGCAAGAGCCCCGGTGAAGCCATCAAGGGCATGCTGGCCCTGCTGCCCGAAATGTTTGGGGCCATGAAGCGCTCACCTGCCCTGCTGGCCACCATGATCGGCGGCATTGGGGTCCACATCGCGGTCGGTGCGGCAAGTTTCGATACCCTCTGGTGGAAGGAGGACCTGCACCTCGATACCGGCCCGCTCTTCATGAAGATTGCCCTGATGTATGCCACCGTTGGTGTGGCCGGCAACATTCTGGGGGGGCTGGCGGGCGACTGGTGGCTGAAGAAGACCGGCCAGGGACGCCCGATGTTCATCATGTTCATTCTGTTGGCCTGCGCGCCGATCAACTTTGCTTACCGGATGACTGACCATGCCGGCTTTGTATTCTGGCTGGGCATCGGCACCGGTATCTTCCAGCTGGCGGCCATGTATGGCGGTGCCTATGCCACCGTGCAGGAGCTGGTGCCCCAGCGGATCCGCGCCACCGCCGTGGCCATGTTCATCCTAGGCGTCAATGTGATCGGCATCGGCACGGCCACCACCATCGGCGGCTTCATGGTCGACGCCTTCGCCAAGGCCGGTCACCCCCGCCCGATCAGCGACATGATGCTGATCATGACGGCGGCCTCAATGATCGCCATCCCAGCTTTCTTCATCGCCGCCCGCAGATTTAGCGCCGACCGTGCGGCGCTGCAGGTGCGGGAGGGTGGCGGAGTCTAAAGAAACGCCCGCACCTCGGCGAGGAAAGCGTCCAGTCGGTCGTGGTGCACCCAGTGCCCGGCGTTCTCGAACTCTGCCAGTCGAGCATTCTGGAAATGGCTCATCCGGCCGTCCTTTTCCGGGTTGGACGCCCAACTCTCCTTGCCGTTCACCAACAGGATCGGACAGCTGATATTGGCCCACAGCTGTTGTTGCTCGGCCTGGCTGAAATCGACTGGCGAGAACGAGCGGGCATAGTTGTCGAACTTCCAGCTATAGGTCCCGTCCTCGTTCTGACTGACCCCGTGGACGGTGAGGTACCGCGCCTGCTCAGGCGTCAGATGCTTGTTCTCGCCCTGCATGCGGGTCAGCGCCTCTTCGATGGAGGCGTAGCGTTTCGGCACCCGCCCGGCCAGGGCGCGGGTTTCGCTGACCCAGTGCCTGATCCGCTCGATCGGGGTGCGATTGGCCCGCTCGGCGATCATCTTCGGCGACGGCCCCAGCCCTTCAATGGCCACCAGCTTGGATACCGTCTCCGGAAACGCCCCGGCATAGCGCAGCGCGATCGCCCCACCCATCGAGTGCGCCACGATCCGCACTGGCGCCAATTTCTGCTGATGGATCAACTGCGCCAAGTCATAGACAAAGGCCGACATGGAATAGTCGCCGCTGGGGCTATAGGCGCTGTCCCCGTGGCCGCGAATATCGGGCGCAATAATGTGATAGTCGCGGCGCAGATCCTGCGCCACCCAGTCCCAGTTGCGACAATGATCCCGCCCGCCATGCAGCAGGATCAGCGGCGGCGCATCGGCATTGCCCCAGTCGGCATAGTGCAGCCGCAGCCGCTGGGAGATGTAGGTTTGCGAGGTGGGGCCATGGGTGGTCATCAAGTCACTCCGGTTGTCTTGGGCGCTGAAATCGCACACTCTGTGGCTAGACCCAAAGCCGCAATAGATGGACGGCGACGGCCAGGTCAGCCTCCACGACGACCTCAACCGCCAACTCCCCAAACATCGCCCTACAACGCACCCCATCCGCTCGATCAGGTTCACTGAACACAGCGCAGCAAGTTTCGCGGCGCTTGCTATGCTTGGCCCGGCAGGGTCAACTGAGCTTAGAGCGGACCCGCAACGTCCCGTCCGCCGGGGAGACCATGCCGTAATGTCGGTTATCGAGACTGCGGATCATGCGCCGCCGCCAGCCAGTTTGCGTATTAAATTCTTCTATGGCCTCGGTTCCATCGCGCCAGGTGCCCTCAACGCCCTGGGTGGGCTGGCCATGTTTTTCTACAATCAGATCATCGGCGTCCCGGCCCCGATCGTCGGTCTGGCCCTTTCGGCCACCGTGCTTTCAGACGCCGTCAGCGACGTTTTCATCGGTTATGCCTCCGATAAAACCCGGTCCCGCTGGGGTCGACGTCACCCGTTCATGGCTGCGGCCTTCCTGTTGTTGCCCATCGCCATCTATTTCCGCTGGCGACCGCCCACCGATTGGGCCAGTGACGCCATGTTCTGGTACATCTACGGTACCGGGCTTTTCTTGAACTTCGCCTTCTCGATCTTCGAGATCCCCAGCAATGCGCTGGGTCCAGAGCTCACCAAATCTTATCATGATCGCACCAGCCTGCTCAGCTATCGCTGGTTGTTGGGCGCGCTTGCCTCCGCCGTGGTTACAATCCTCATCTATGGCGTGTTCTTAAGGGCCACCCCCCAGCACGCGCTCGGCCAACTCAACCCTGCGGGCTACGCGCCCTTGTCCCTGGCGGTTACTCTGATGATCGGGGGCTCGATTCTGGCCATGTTCTGGGGAACCTTTCACCTCATCCCCACCCTCTACCGCCCGGTGGTAGTGACTAAGCCCCAGCTTTGGCCCGCCCTGAAACAGGCCGCGCGCATGCTGAGGAACCACAACTTCTTGGTCGCTGTCGTCGCTGGCGTCATCGCTGGGTTGGGCTCGGGGCTAGACGCCGGCCTGCGGATCTATTTCTACACCTTCCTTTGGGGGTTCCGTTCGGCAGACATCCTTGTCCTGACCTTGCTGGCGATCCCGATCCCGTTTGTTGCGGCTATGGTCGCCCCCTGGCTCGCCAAGCGCTTCAGCAAACGCTCAGCCTGTATGGGCATGTTCTTCGCCAGCGTCGTGGTCGGCCATGCGCCGATGCTCATGAAACTGACCGGCATCCTCACCCTCCCTCCGTCGCCCGCCCTGCTCGGCATCCTAGCTGCCTTCACCTTCGTCGCCGGGGTATTGGGCATCGGCGGCTATATCATTGTGTCGTCCATGATCGCCGACATTGTCGAGGACGTTCAGGCCACCACCGGCGAGCGCGCCGAGGGGCTGTTGATCACCGCCGACACCTTCCCCAACCGCATCGCCAACTCGCTATCGGTGGCCTTTCCGGGCCTTATGCTGGCCTGGGTTCAGTTTCCCGCCAGTGCCACGCCGGGCCTCTCAACCCTGTACAAGATGCAGCAATTGGGCTGGGTCTATGTGCCGGTGATGGCCACGATCAGCTGCCTCTCCATCGCCACCTGGGGCTTCTACCGCATCGACAAGACCACCCATGAGGCCAACCTAAGAGCCATCGGCTGATGCGGGACTAGAGTATCCGTGATGATCAAGCGATCATATTGGTCCATTCTCGGTCTTGGCTGAGGAGCGCTTTGCGAGGGTTAGAAGCTTTCGCATGATGGCGACGATGGCGACGATGGCGACCTTGGGTGGTTTTCCGGATGAGATGAGCTGTTGATACTTGGCTGTGCGCCAGGGCTTGCATCTCAACACCCTTTGAGTTTGTCTTGGCTCGACTTCAGAAACCGTAAAACGGGAATATGTCTATGGCTCAGTCGCATCGTCCGGAAACTCAGGTCCTCCATGCTGGCTGGCGCGCTGACCCCACCACTGGCTCGGTAGCCGTCCCCATCCATCAGACCACGTCTTATCAGTTCCGCGACACCAGCCACGCCTCGGCGCTGTTTGCGCTGCAAGAGCTGGGCAATATCTACACCCGCCTGATGAACCCGACGACCGATGTGCTGGAACAGCGGATCACGGCGCTCGAAGGCGGCGTCGGGGCTCTGGCCGTGGCGTCAGGCCAAGCCGCCTCGGCCTATGCAGTCCAGAATCTGGCCCGGGCTGGCGACAACATCGTCTCGTCCACCGCACTCTATGGCGGTACCTACAATCTGTTCGCCAATACGCTGAAGGATCAGGGCATTGAGGTCCGCTTCGTCGATGCCGCCGACCCCGAAAACTTCCGCCGCGCCACCGACGACAAGACCCGCGCCTACTATGCCGAGACCCTGCCCAACCCCAAGCTGGAGGTCTTCCCGATTGCCGAGGTCGCCGCCATCGGCAAAAGCTTCGGCATTCCGCTGATCATGGACAATACCGCCGCCCCGCTGCTGGTTCGCCCCTTCGATCATGGCGCAACCATCATCGTCTATTCGGCCACCAAGTATCTGGGCGGTCACGGCACCTCGATCGGCGGGCTGATCGTCGATTCCGGCCAGTTTGACTGGGAGGCCAACGCCGCCCGCCAGCCCCTGCTCAACACGCCCGACCCCTCCTATCACGGCGCCGTCTGGTCTCAGGCGGTCAAGCCGCTTGGCCCCATCGCCTATATCCTGCGGGCCCGCGTCATCCTGTTGCGCGACCTGGGCGCGGCGCTCTCGCCCTTCAACGCCTTCCAGCTAATCCAGGGCATCGAGACCCTGGCCCTGCGGATGGAGCGTCACTGCAGCAATGCCGACAAGGTGGCCGCTTGGCTCAGCAAGCGCGCCGGCGTCGCCCGCGTCATCCATCCCTCCCTGCAAACCGGCGAACCCCGCGCCCGCGCCGACCGCGCCATGCAGGGCGGCTATGGCGGTCTGGTGGGCTTTGAGCTAGCCGCCGGGGTCGAGGCGGGCTGCAAGTTCATCGACAGCCTGAAACTCTTCTACCACGTGGCCAATATCGGCGACGCCCGCAGCCTGGCCATCCATCCGGCCTCGACCACACACTCCCAACTGAGCCCCGATGAACAGGCCGCCACTGGCGTCACACCCGGCTATATCCGCCTCTCCATCGGCATCGAACATATTGACGACATACTGGCCGACCTCGACGCCGCCATTTCCGCCGCTATTGGCTAAGACCCATTTCCCAAGATCCTCATAGGAAGCCCTCATCATGATGAAGCTGTATTCCGGCGACCTCAGCCCCTATTCGGCCCGCGTGCGCATGCAGATCTATGCCAAGGGCATCACCGATATTACCCTTGAGCGCCCAGCGACCTTCGGCACGCCCAAGTTCCGCGAGACCAACCCCATTGGCCGCATTCCCGTGCTGGATATCGACGGCGACCTGATGCCGGAATCCGAAGTGATCGCCGAATATCTGGAGCAGATCTATCCCACCCCCTCGATGCTCGGCACCACCCCGCGTGAGACCGCCCACATCCGCACGGTGGCCCGGATCGGCGACATCTACATCATGAACAACATGTTTATGCTCTCGGCCCAGGCCCGTGCAGAATCCCGCAATCAAGGCATTGTCGACCTGCTGGGCGGCCAGGTGGTGCGCAACATCAAGGCGCTGGATAAACTGATCGGCACCGACGGCTTTGCCTGCTGTGGTCGGCTCACCATGGCCGATTGCGCCCTGGTGCCCGGCCTGTTCATGGTCGAAAACGTCCTGCCCTCGACCGGCCTGGAGAACCCGATCCCCAAGCGCGCCAATGTCGCCGCCTATTGGACCGCCATCCAGCAAAACGAGCACGCCGCCAAGACCCTGGTCGAGCTGCACCGAGGCCTGGAAGAGCGCCGCGAAATGATCCGCGACGGCTCCTTCACCAAGCTCATGGCCAAGGCCGCCGTGGCCATGGCGGAGGCGGAGCGAGACTAGGGTTTTCGGGGACTTCCCGAACTCCCTAGTATTCGAGGGCGTTCGCATGCGTTCGCGCTCAGTCTTTGCGGTGACCGCCAAAACCTGCTAGATAGCCATCTCAGATAGCCATCTGGAACCACCACCCATGACCTGGACCCTAGCCGCCGCCAAAGACCAACTCTCCGAAGTCGTCCGCCGCGCCCGCGACCAAGGCCCCCAAACCATCAGCGTGCGCGGCAAAGACGCCGCCGTGGTCATGTCCAAGGCACAGTTCGACGCCCTGGCCCCAGCCAATGAGGCGCGAGACTTCAAGGCTTTCTTGATGGCGATCCCTAGCCTTGAGGGCCTCGACCTGTCACGACCCTCCTTCCCGCCACGAGATGTGGACTTTTGAGGTTCCTTCTCGACACAAACGCCATCAGCGAACCTCAGCGGCCTCGACCTGATCCGGCCTTTGCCAATTGGTTCGCCAACCAACCCCTCGAAACTCTCTATCTCAGCGTCCTGACCTTCGGCGAACTCAGTCGCGGTGCCGTCAGCCTCCCACCCAGCCGCCGCCGCAGCGACCTCGAAGCCTGGATCACCGAAGGCCTATCGGTATTCGGGCCTCGCATCCTGCCGGTCGATACCCGCGTCGCTCTAGCCTGGGCCCAAGTCAGCGCCGCACACCGCGCCGCCCGCCGAACCGTCAACCCCGTCGACGAACTCATCGCCGCCACAGCGCTCACCCACCACCTCGCCGTCGTCACTCGCAACGCGCAGGATTTCGAGGCGAGCGGGTGCGAGGTTGTGGTGCCTTGGGGGTAGGGGGAAGTAGTGTGCGTCCCAATCGCTTCATTCGTCCGTTCCTTCCAAGGAGCGGACTCTACTTACTTCTGGATGAGTTTCAGGGGGTCACGTCACCTCCCACATGCGAGAGTGCGTTCCCTTTAGACGGTTACGTCTAAAGGGAGAAACTGCGCTCTAATTCAAAGAGTTAGAGCATGTTTAGCTCCGATAACCGGTTCCCACTTATCGGAACATGCTCTAGTGTCTGACTCATAGCTAAGTCAGAGCCCATAAAGCCTCCTCCTGAGGTCGGGCTGTGGCAAATTCTAGCAGTAATTGGCGTAGAGGTGGATTTATGAGCGGGGTTCTTGTGATCGGTGCCGGCGGCGCAGGCTCGGTCGCCGCCCACAAGATGGCGCTCTGTAGCGACATCTTTTCTCACATCACCTTGGCGAGCCGCCGGAGGCACAAATGCGAGGCCATCGCCGGATCGGTGATGCGTCGTACAGGCGTGACCATCGCAACTGCGGAGCTCGACGCCGACGATGTGCGGGCGACGGTGGCCCTAATCGACGCCGCAAAGCCGCGGATCGTGGTTAATCTTGCACTGCCCTACCAGGACCTCGCGATCATGGAGGCCTGTCTCAAGGCAGGAGTGAACTATCTCGACACCGCCAATTACGAGCCTCGGGACCAAGCGAAGTTCGAATACAGCTGGCAGTGGGCCTATCAGGACCGCTTCAGGGACGCCGGTTTGATGGCCCTGCTCGGCAGCGGCTTCGACCCGGGCGTGACCTCGGTGTTCACCAGCTACATCCGCAAACACCTGCTCGACCGGATCGACACGCTCGACATCCTGGACTGCAATGGCGGCGACAACGGCCTGCCCTTCGCGCACGCAGCAAATCCTCGGCTACGAGGCGCAGTATGTGGGCCGTGCCGAGCTGATTCGCGGCGAATCGACCGTGCAGATCGCCGACAAAGACGGCAAAGCGCAGACCGAGACGGTGCCCGCAGCGGTGGATCTGGTTTTGGC
>JANPNB010000278.1:0-13843 GCA_031427275.1 Alphaproteobacteria bacterium
GCGGGCGGTCTCCGGGGCCAGTCCGGCCTCATAGAGCAGTTCATAGCGCTCAAGCACCCGCTCTTCATTCCAGGCGGCGTCGTCGAGGGCGAACAGCAGCCGCGCGCGGGCCAGGCGTCCAGGTACCAGATCGGCCCATCGACGCAGGGCGGGCTCGATGGCCACGAGGGCGGCGGGGCGACCGTCGCGCCAATCCTCCCACGGGAAAAACCGCAGCCAGTCAGCCCAGACGCTGTCGGGCGCATGGGTGTCTACGGCGTGCGGCGTAAGACCAAGATAGCCGACCGAGATGACCCGGGGCTCAGCGCCGTCAGCCTGGGCTCCTAAGTCGGCCAAAGGCGCGTCGCGGCCCTTGTCTCCGAAGGTGTAGAGCTGCTCGACATAGCCCAAGACGAAGCGGGTTTGAGCGGTCACGAAGCTGCGCAAGGCCAATTCGAAGGTGCGGTCTTCCTCGGGATCAAACGGGCCAAAGGGCAGACCTGCGGCTTGGCCCTTGGGTCGCAGGGTCAGGACCACGGCGGTGCCGTCTCGGATGGCCACCACGACGGCGGAAAGTCCGATGACGACGGTTTGGCTCATCCGTGGCGAACTTTGAACGCGAAGGCCCGGGCGCGCTCCCAGTCAGACAGGCCCATGGCGGCGAGGGCGTCGACCATGCGACCGCGCCGACCCAGCATATCATCGGCGATGGCGACGATCCGGCGATTGGGCGAGGCGTGGGGGGCCAGGCTGCGCATGGCGCGCGCTATGGTGACCTCATCAACATCGGGACTGCGTTCACAGGCCAGTGTGAAGGCGCTGGCAGTGGACCGGCTGATCCCGGCCCAGCAATGGATCAGCATGGGGGCGGTCTCGTCCCAGGTTCTGCCAAAGGCCAGCAGCTTGAGCACGGCGTTTTCGTCTGGCGGGATCATGCCTTGGGTTGGTTCGGCGATGTCGTTGACGCCCAGTTTGAGGTGACGATCGGTGGTCAGTCCCTGGGGCGTGGCAATCATGGTGGCGGGATCAAGCAAGGTCACCAGATGCGAAGGCCTATGCCGCGCGATCAGGGTTGGAACCTCAGCCAAGCCACAAACAATAAGGGTCACTTTTACTCCGTCTCAAAGGCTTGCTCGGTCACGACGAAACCCGCCGCCTCCGAGAGAATATGGTAGCGCTGAATGTATTGCGCCTGGGCCTGGGTTGGCGGCAAGGGCGAGATCCGTAGAACATAGCCGACCGGCGGCGCATCGAAGAATTCCAGGGATTCGACATGGGTGAAGCCCGCCAGCTGGGTAGCCTCGAAAAAGGCGCAGGCCCGGTCGGCCTGCTTGATCAGCTTTTTGATGGCCAGCGGCGTCTTGGCCGGAAGTCCGAAGCGAATGTGGATGGCGTTTTCCAGGCGTTCCTCAAAGAGCTTGTAGTCATAGCCGAGCGCCGCTTTGAACGGACTGATCATGTCGCCGATCACGTATTCCGAAGCGTCATGGAGTAGGGCGGCTAGGCGCCAGCGGGGCTCCAAGCCCGGTTGAATATGGGCACAGATCTCTTCGACGACGATGGAGTGTTGCGCGACCGAAAAGGCGTGGTCGCCAATCGTTTGACCGTTCCAGCGGGCGACGCGGGCCAAGCCGTGGGCGATATCTTCGATCTCGACGTCCATGGGAGAGGGGTCAAGCAGGTCAAGCCGACGCCCCGACAACATCCGCTGCCAAGCCCTGGGCGTGCTGGGTGCCTTCGCTTTCCTCAATGCAACCCTCCGTTCACGTTTGAGTTTGAGACGTGAACCAGGACTTGAGAAAGATCAATGTGTAGGCGCATCATCATCGCCTAGAACATTGAGCATGAGGAAGAGCAAAATGAGTTGGGCCAGGATCATGGTACCCCTGTCGGGTGGGACAGGTGACAAGGCGTCGTTGGAGGCCGGCGCGGTGTTGGCCGCGCCGTTTGGTGCCGAACTGGCGGGCGTCTACACGCCAGCCGATGTGGCCGATGTGATGCCCTGGATGGGCGAGGGGTTCCTGGGCGGCGTCCAGACCACGGCGCTGGAATCCCTGAAGGAAGCCTCCGCCGCTGGCGAGCGCAATGCGCGCAAGGTGGTGGATGAATGCGGCTACGCCAAGGCCCAGTTCGTGCCGCTGAAAACGCCGGTCTGGGCCGGATTGTCGGCCGAGAGCCGCTTGTCGGATGTTGTGGTGTTTTGCAACGACCCGCCGCGGGGCAGGGGACCGTTGGCCGAAGCCTTCCAGCAGATGGTGGCCGATGAGCAGCGTCCAGTGTTGATCGCACGCGAGGGTTTTAAGGTCGGTGGTGTGGTGGCGGTGGCCTGGGACGGTGGCAAGGAGGCCAGTCGCGCCGCCAGATTGGCGATGCCGTTGCTAGAGAAGGCGTCGCGCGTCGTCATTCTGGCCGCTCCGAAAGCCAGTTCGCGCAGCTTTGATCCGGCGCGCTTGCAGGCCTATTACGCGGCCCGGGGCATTGTTGCAGATATCGATATCCTGCCCGACTCTGGCGATGCCGCGCCGCTGTTGCTTTATGCGGTTCGCAAGTCCGAGGCCGACATTCTGGTCGCCGGGGCGTTTGGCCACCCTAGGCTTCAGGAATTCATCTTCGGCGGAACCACCAGGACTCTGCTGGGTTCGGAACAGCCAACCCTGTTCCTATCTCACTAGTTGAAAGTTCGCATCCATGTCCCTGTCACGCGTCGTTATGCGGCTTGCCCGCAACCCGGGAACTGAGTTTTCGGGGGGTGATGATCGACGGGGATATGCTGTTGTCGCCCCGTTGGGTGAGGGCGGCGTGTTGGATGAAGCTGCCTTCAAGCAGGTGAAGACGCAATGCACCGTGCGGCGATTTGCTCCGGATGAAGAGGCCGCGATGGGGCACCTGGCGCGCCGCGGTAAGCATTGGTTTTTCGACTATGAGGCGGGGGATTCAGAGGATGATGAGCCCGTTCATCGGCTGGGGGACCACCGTTTCGCCTTGGGTGAATACATCACCGTCAGCGACGAGGACGGACGGCCCCTGACCTACAAGATCGTCGAGGTCAGTCCCCTCGACTAAGTGCCACCGTTACGGCGCACCAATCGGTTGATGTCGCCGTGGATGTCGCCGTGGAACCCGTCCTCTGACTTGGATTTCACGATGGCCACAGCCAGGGGGCCAGTTTTGCGGCCTGAAGCGCTGTAGCCGACGTACCGGTAGCCATTGGGTAGGTTGTCGCCAGCATAGATCAGCATGGCGCGGATGCCGCGTTTCTCCCGCGAGAAGCCTTCGCCGCGCAATCGCACGGTTTCCAGGCTGCGAATTGTCGCGGTGTCGCCCCTAGCATCGACATGGATGGGCCCGACCCGGACATTGGCATTGTCACCGTCTGCGGTGATGTGAATGCCCGGCAGATTAATCCGCGTGGTGTCCCCGCTGCCGTGATTGTCGACATCAATGCCCTTCTCCTTCAGCTTGGCATTGACCTCGGCCTCAATAGATTTGTCGATATCATCGACCTTGATGTCGCCGTCAGCGCCGCCTGCAGCATCGGCGTCAGCCTCAGCACGGACCTTGGCCGCCTCTGTTGCGAGCGCCGTCTCAGGCTTTGAATTTCCGCTGATCTTGCCGCTTTCAGCAATGGCCTTAAGCTCGCCTTCCACGGACGCCAGGGTCGCGGTCGCGTCCCCGTTGACCAGTGGCATCAGTCGCAGGCTGACCTCAGTGCCAGAGCCAATCCGGTAGAGGCAGGCCTTGCCGTCGGCTGCGGCGCTGACCCGCTGAAGCTGGCCTTGTTCGGATGGGCAATCGAGCCGACCCGTTGTGATCGCACCCGTGCGCGCAGCCTGTGAGCAGCCGACGGTCGTCAGCGCCATCGCCGACGCGCCAGCCAAAATCAAAATTTTCATGGACACATGTCTCCTGTCCTTTGAGCTGGAAAGGTGAGGCTAGCGCCCTGAAAGGTCGAGTGAATTCGCGGTAAGCCTTATTGGCCGGGGCGAGACCCGGCCCCCTCGCGGCGTGCCAGGAAGGCCAAGCGTTCAAACAGATGCACGTCCTGCTCGTTCTTGAGCAGGGCACCGTGCAGTGGCGGGATCAGCTTGGTTGGATCGCGTTCCTTCAGCACTTCGTCGTCGATATCTTCGACCATTAGGAGCTTTAGCCAATCGAGCAGTTCCGAGGTTGATGGCTTCTTCTTCAGGCCAGGAACCTTACGCATATCGTAGAAGATGCGCAGCGCCTCAGTGACCAGCTTTTGCTTAATGCCAGGGAAGTGGACGTCGACGATTTCGTTCATCGTCTCAGCTTCGGGGAACTTGATGTAGTGGAAGAAGCAACGGCGCAGGAAGGCGTCGGGCAGTTCCTTTTCGTTGTTTGAAGTGATGATCACCACCGGACGAACCACGGCCTTGATCGTCTCGTTCGTCTCATAGACGTAGAATTCCATCCGATCGAGCTCTTGCAGCAGGTCGTTGGGGAATTCGATGTCGGCCTTGTCAATCTCGTCGATCAACAGGACGGGGCGCTTGTCGGCGGTGAACGCCTCCCAGAGCTTGCCCTTCTTGATGTAGTTGCGCACGTCCTTGACGCGCTCTTCACCCAGTTGGCTGTCGCGCAGGCGGGTGACGGCGTCGTATTCATAGAGGCCCTGGTGGGCCTTGGTGGTCGACTTGATATGCCAAGTGATCAGTTCGGCACCCAGCGCCTCGGCGATCTCATACGCCAGGACGGTCTTGCCCGTGCCTGGCTCACCCTTGATCAGCAATGGACGTTCCAAAGCAATGGCCGCATTGACCGCCACCTTTAGATCGTCTGTGGCGATGTACTTATCAGTGCCTTCAAAACGCTGTTTCATTGCGGCTCCCGGAGCTGTGCGAGACGCGACGCACACGCTCGAACAAATGTTTCAATCGTTGCCAGACTACCGGGTGAGGCTGGACATTCAAGCCAGTTAAACACTTGTTTTGATTTCCAGCTCAATTCGCAGCTTTTGAGACCCACTCAGCGCCATATCGACCAAGGTCGCCGCCAATCTGAGCCATGACCGGATCCCAAACTCCAAACCCGTCCGGGAGATAGACGCGGACTTGTGGATACCAAGGGTATCGCGCTGTACCCAGCCGGGGCCACGCACCAGGATTTGAGATCAGCCAGGCGGGCACGCCACAGGCCGCAGCGATGTTGAATGTGGCGTTGGAAAAGCCAATCACCAGATCCAAGGCGCAGGACAGGGCGGCGACATCATCTAGGTCCAGTTTCAGATCTATGCCCGGCGGCGTCCAGATTTTCGCGTTGAAATCCCGCTCCGCGGTTTCCAGCTCTGGCTGGCAATCGCCATATTGAAGATTGACGAAGGTGACATCGCGATTGGCTAGGATCGGGGCCCACTGCTCAAATGCGCAGAAAAACCGGTGCCGACCACTATTGGCGACCGCGCTTTTCCAGAGAAGTCCGACCTTGGGTCCGGGCTGAGCTTCCGCCAGTTGGGTTTTCCAGTGCGCGACCCGGGTTGGATCGGGGATCAGATACCGATCACGGGTCGGGAAAGACTCGATTGAGCGCCTGAAGCGGCGCAGAGGCGAGGCTATGGGTGCCCAGAAATCCAGGTTTTGCTGCTCGGGTTTTAGAAATGGCGCGACGCGAACTGTGCGGCCATGATGATTATAGGTCGCGTGCGCGGCGACACTAGCGGTGGGAAAAGAGCGTTGGAAAAGCCCCACCAAACGCGGCTCCACGGCCAGAGTTAGTCGGCCTTCAGCACCAAGGGCGTCGAGAATATCAGGCACGGTATTGGCGAACAAAACCTCATCGCCCAACCCCTGTTCGCCGATCAACAGGAGGGATTTGCCATTCAAGTCGGTTTCAGGTGCCCAGTTTGGGCATTCAACTAAAAACTGTGTTACCCCGGCGAAATGAGGGTCCAGGCGGGCCTCATACTCATCCCAGCCCTCACCGACCCGACCCAAATTGATCAGAATTGTGGACTTGGCCAAGGCCATCATGGCGCGCTCATCGAGCGCTGTGGTCGCAGCTAAGGCGCGGTCGCAATCGACCAGAGCGCCGGTAGGATCGCCCAGAGCAAGGCTCATATTGCCGCGGTTATACCTCGCCTTTGAAAGCTTAGGATCAAGCCGGATAGCCTCATCAAAGAAGACGATGGCATTGGCCATATCGCCCTGTTCAGCCATGACGCTGCCCAGCGTGTTCCAGACAAAGGCATGGCTCGGATCGGCCGTCAGCGACGCCCTCAAAACCTCGATGGCCTCGTCAAATCGAGCTTGAGCGCGCAGGGCGCAGGCCAGATTGTTTGCGCCTTCTGGGTGGTTGGGATACCGAGCCAGGAAGTGATGGAAGAGCTTTTCGGCAACTTCGAATTGATCCAATCGGAAAGCTAAGCGTCCGAGATTATTAGCGATTTCGGCATGATCAGGGAGAGATTGCAGCGCCGCTTCATAGCACTTGATTGAGCCGGCAAAATCGCCGGACTGCTCTCTCGCCACAGCGAGCGCATACCAGGCAACCCCAGACCGCTCATCAATTTCCAAGGCCTTGAGCGCGCAGTCTTCGGCAGCGCGGATGTTACCGGCGTTGAGCGCAGCAATCGCACTGTCCAATAGCGGCTGGACGGCGAGCGATTGAAATTCGGCAGCGGCCTTACGCAGGCGTTCCAGCGCGGCGCCAGATCCCGACTCACCGGCAATCTCGATAGAAAACTTCGGCGGCGTTGCGCCAGCGTGAGCCAGCATGACGTTCCGTGCTTGGGTTCCTATCTCTGCCATAATATCCTGCTCCATGACAGGCTGACACCCACCGGAAGAAACCCGTCGTCGTCTTTGCAGCCCGTGGCCAAGCGCGACAGTCAGTCACACCAAACGCAAGGCTGCGTTAACCTAGCAGGGCTAAGCCTAGGCGCGAACAGTTCAGGCCCTTCTATTGGAGAGAGACCTGATTCTGAGCAATTCGCGATAACCGCGCGAATGTCGGGGGGATACGAGCTTTGCCGCTCAAATTGTCGCTGAAGCCGGGAGAAAAATTCGTTCTGAACGGCGCGGTCGTTCAGAACGGAGATCGTCGCGGCGTCTTGATCCTGCAGAACAAAGCCTCAGTGCTGCGGGAGAAGGACATTATGCAGCCAGATCAGGCGGTGACGCCCGCGCGGCGCATCTACATGCCTGTGATGATGATGTATCTCGATGAGGCGGGCGCGACCAAATACTATGATGAGTTCGTCCAGCGGCTCAGTGAGTTCATGGGTGTAATTCGCAACCCTGAGGTTTTGTCTGAATGTGTCGCGATTTCAAAGAATTGCATGGAACGCGAGTACTATAAGGCGCTGATGTTGTGCCGGAAACTTATTGAATACGAAGATCAAAGGTTGGGGAATGTCGCTTCAAGCCTATCAACAGACCTCCGCTAGGGCAGAGACCCCTAAGCAGTCGGAATACCGGTTGTTTGGGCAAGTCACACGCGCACTGATCGAAGCTTCGGAACGCGATCCGAAAGAAGCGGGACAGCGCGTCGAAGCCTTGGATTGGAACCGCCGCATGTGGTCTGCCCTGGCCACCGACTGCAGCGCGTCGGAAAACCAGTTGCCCGACAGTTTGCGCGCGGGGATCATCTCACTTGCGATCTGGGTCGGAAAACAAACCAGCCTGGTCATTCGCGGAGAAGACGAGATCGATGATCTCATCGCGGTCAATCGCATGATCATGCAAGGTCTGGAACAAGGCGTGCGCCAAGCCGCCTAGAGGTCGAACCTAACCGGGTTTCAATCAATACTCCGAGCTGAACCGGCAAACCGTGCCGGGTTTGCAGACTTTGCCTTGCGGGCGCATCTGATCGCCGCGAGATAGAGTATTTAAGCTAAAAAAACCAATAAGATACCGGTGCTCCGATTCTGATTTCGGTGGCACGGCGATTGCGATGCAACGTGCAGGTGAGAACCGCCCGCCAGCAAAAAGCCGGCCAAACCCGACCAGAATGGAAGGACCTAACATGCCGTACAACTCGGTAAACACAAACATGAGCGCGATGGTTGCGCTCCAGAACCTCAATGCGACGAGTGCAGACCTGAATATGGTTCAAAACCGCATCTCCACCGGCAGGAAGGTCGATAGTGCTAAGGACAACGGTGCTATCTGGGCAATTGCTCAGAACCAGCGCGCAACGTCCGGCGCGCTCAACGCTGTTAAGGAGTCGCTGCAACGCAGCCAATCCACAGTCGATGTTGCCATTGCCGCGGGCGAGACGGTTTCGGACATCCTTATTCAAATGAAGGAAAAGGCGCTTGCTGCCTCGGACTCCAGCCTAGACACGGCCTCCCGGACTGCACTTAACGAGGACTTCAAAGCCCTCAGGGATCAGATCCGGAAATCTGTGGCGAACGCAACGTTCAACGGCATCAATATGCTAAACGGAGCGAGTGCTACCACCATCGCGGCCCTGGCCAATGACACCGGCACCTCAAAGCTGACGGTTCAGGCCCAGGACATGTCGCTGGGGGGCACTGTTCTGACAGCCAGTTTGCCGGCGACGGCTTCGATTGGAACCCTGACCTTGAGTGCCAGCATGGTGGCCATTGTCGGCACGGCTATCGGCAATGTCTCAAACGCGCTTGCCAAACTTGGTACGGGTTCGAAGTCGCTAGCGTCTCACTTGACGTTCACGGGCAAGCTGCAGGACACGATCGATGCGGGTATCGGCAATCTCGTCGATGCCGATCTGGCTAAGGAAAGTGCTCGTTTCACCGCGCTGCAGACAAAGCAACAACTCGGTGTGCAGGCGCTGTCCATCGCCAACCGCGCTCCGCAAAGTATCCTGTCGCTCTTTCAGCAATAGTCGCATTGCCGGGCGGTCCTTAACGGGCCGCCCGGCAAGTTTTGCGCGGGCGCTCGGCAATTTTTTCCTGACTTACTCTGCACTCGGCAGAATTTGCCGCCCGCGGTCATGCTTAACCGGACAATAATGCTATAAAAACAATATGTTATGCGATGGCGCGATGAACTCGCGATTGGCCCCTGGTTTGCTGGGGATAAGGCGAGGCAAAACGCCTCTGGGCATCAAAACGATGTCCTCTACCTGAGAAAAGGACCTACAATGCCGAATAGCATTAATACCAATATGGGCGCGATGGTCGCCCTTCAAAATCTGAATTCCACGACTAGCGACCTGTTCACCACCCAAAACCGGATCAGCACCGGCAAGCGGGTGAACTCCGCTAAAGACAATGGCGCGATCTGGGCAATTGCCCAAAACCAGCGCGCTGCCTCCAGCTCATATAATGCCGTCAAGGAATCGCTTTCGCGGGGCCAATCGACGGTGGATGTCGCGCTCGCCGGTGGTGAAGCGGTATCGGACCTTCTGATTCAGATGAAGGAAAAGGCCCTAAGTGCCTCGGACAGTAGCCTTGATGCCGCGTCGCGGACAGCTCTGAACGACGACTTCAAGGCGCTTCGTGACCAGCTGACCAAGTCGGTGAACAATGCGACGTTCAACGGCATCAATATGATCAAGGCCGCCGGCACCACCATTGCCGCACTAGCCGATGATACCGGTGCATCGAAGTTGACCATTGCAGCGCAAAATCTGTCTCTGGTGGGTATTGGTCTGACAGCAGCCTCGTCCATTGGCACCCAAACCATTGCGACCGCGATGATCACCACGGTGAACACTGCAATCGCGACGGTTTCCACCGCCCTGGCCAAGCTTGGCACGGGTTCGCGGACATTGTCATCTCACCTGACATTCGTTGGCAAGTTGCAAGACTCCATCGACTCCGGTGTTGGCAATCTCGTGGATGCTGATTTGGCCAGAGAAAGTGCGAAATTGACGGCACTGCAGACCAAGCAACAGCTCGGTATCCAGGCGCTTTCGATCGCCAACAGCTCGTCGCAGAGCCTACTGGGTCTCTTCCGATAGCAAGGCCTAGTTCCGGATCTTCCCGGAGCTGATGAACTGACAAGGGCCGGCGGGGTTATCTCCGTCGGCCCAGGTTCAAAACAAAGGTGCCGCCCGTGCAAACGGGCTGGTGAACAGGGAAATGGATAGCAAAATTGCTGCTCTTTCGAACGCTCTAGAGACGACGCTCGGCCAGGCTCCACAAGGCCAAATGCCGGGGGAGGCGCGGTCGCCAGCAGAGATGGCCAGCGAGGTCAGTGTCCAGGCCGATCTTCGCCTGGTCATTGAAGAAGATGGTCAAACCTACATCTACAAAATGGTGGATAGGGCGACCGGCGAGGTGGTTGCGCAATACCCCCGCGAAGAAGTTCTGAAGATGCATCAGGACGAGAACTACGTCTCAGGCAACGTGATTACGACCCGGGCTTAGACGCAGCCACAGGGCTCCAAGACTGGCCTTCAACACCCCGGGCGCGACGCTGCGGGGTCGAGGCATGTGTCTGGCCCCGTTAACCTTCTAGACACCATGTTTAACTAGCTTCTGCGTTGTAAAATCTACTGTCTCGCGCTTGATTCTTGGAAATCTCGCGATGACGGGCGCGCCAAGGAAGCAGAGCATGACAATCAGCGTCCATACCAACAGATCAGCGATGGTCGCGTTGCAAAATCTAAATAAAACCAATGACGATCTGACTGGTGTCCAGGGGCGTATCAGCACCGGACTATCGATCGCAAATGCCAAGGACAACGCCGCGGTCTGGGCGATTGCTCAGGGTCAGCGAGCAGATATCGGTGCTTTGTCGGCGGTCAAGATGAGTCTTGATCGGGCCCAGTCCATCGCCGACGTGTCGCTGACGGCGGGAGGCACCGTCTCAGACCTGCTCGTGCAGTTGAAGGAAAAGGTCATTGCGGCGCAGGATCCATCGCTGGATGTGATATCGCGCAATGCTTTGAACGCTGATTTCAAGTCCATCATTCGGCAGATCACCCAAGTCACTCAGAACGCGAGTTTCGACGGAGCCGATATTCTTGATGGCAGCACAGCCTCGATCCGGTTTTTGGCCAATGCTGATGCAACTTCTTATATAACGCTGTCTGGACAGAATATGAGTCTGGGCGGCTCAATTATTACTCTGGCCACCACAGATTCTATTACAACAGTGACGCTTGCCCAAGCCGCGTTGACCAGCCTCTCAGCCTCCATTGCCAATGTAAACCAGGCTCTGGGCAATCTGGGCGCTCAAGCCAAACAGATTGAGGCGCATAACAAATTTATCTCCAAACTGACGGATGTTTTGCAGGCGGGTGTGGGCAATTTGGTGGATGCTGACTTGGCCAAGGAAAGCGCGCATCTGCAGGCCTTGCAAGTTCAACAGCAGTTGGGGACCCAAGCCTTGTCCATCGCCAACCAGGCCCCACAAGTTATCCTGTCACTCTTTAGACAGTAGTCCAATTTATCGACGCCTAAATCTGCCGACGCCTTAAGGGATTACTAGGGCTGAGACGCGCATAGTGGCGCAGCGGCGTCTATGCGTCGACGGTAGGGTTATGACAGTCAGCTTCGACAGCTCAATTCTGACGAGCTACTACGCCGCCCGATCTGGTGGCAGTGGAAGCTCGTCTAATCTGGCCGGCCGGAAATATGCGCCGACCGCGCCGTGGTCGCCCAGCGCCAAGGCCAGCCCTGCCAATACGCCGGACCTTATGACCGAGGCGGTCAAACAGGCGATGCGGGGCCGCAAATTAATCGATGAAGGCGCGGCCAAGCTCGACCTGCCGGGAGCTAGCGCCGATTACAAGAAGCTGTTTGCGCTGTTTCAGGGGCTAAATACGCTTTCAGGCGTAGCAAACCAGATCAGTGGCAAGAGCCTAACGCCGGGTGACAAAGACCGCATCAAGGCCATCTTCAATGCCGGTCTCGCCGAGATCACCAGCTACACTCAAGCTTTGGATTTGGATAAGATCCGTATCCGTCAGGGCGAGGTGCTTGATCAAGCCAAGTCGACCCTCGGCACGCCTAAGACCCTGCCAGCCTATGTGACGCCGCCGCTGGTGTCGGGCAATATTGGCACTGAGGTGGTCGCACTTCAGGGTGTCGTGAAATTCGACATTAAGATCAGGCGAGCCGGCACCGATCATACCATCGCTATCGACCTGTCTGGGATGGGTTCAACACCCAGAACCCTTGGCAATGTCGTCACTTTTATCAATGATAAGCTAGCTGCGGACGGGGTCGGCACCCGGGTCGCAACCTTGCGCATACCCGGCGGTGATCGGACGGTCTTGGCAGGCGGCAAGCCGGTCAAGGTTGGTACCTATCCCGATTCCTGGGCCATGAGTGTTAAGGTTGATTCTGGAGACACGGTCACCTTTGAGGCGGCCGACACCTCACCGGCGGTCTACTTGGCCCAAAATGTTGGCAACCCGGACCCCGACGGCAAGCCCCTGACGCCCGACGGGGTGATCAGGCGTCAAATCCTTAAATTGCAAACTGAACCCGGCACCTTTGGGGATCCGCTACGACCACCCGGCGAAGCCAACTGGGTAGAGGGTCGGGTGTGGGCGCGCGATATCGATAAGACCGCTGGGAATGTTCGAGCGACCCAAATCGGACCTGACGGCTCGGTCTATCTTTTGACTGACATCAGTGGAAAGACGGGCGGCGAAAATATCAAGGGGACCCAGGATGTCGCCCTGCAGAAATACGATTCAGCCGGCAAACTCGTCTATTCCCGCACTCTGGGAGCTGGAACCACCGCGTCTGGATTGGCGCTAACTGTGTCGGCTGATGGTCAAGTGGCGATCGCGGGCAAGGTGACCGGCCGGTTGGGGGGCGCAACAGACGGCCCATTGAATTCGGGGGCGACCGGCAGTTTCGCGGCCGACTCCGACAGTTTTGTCACCGTCTTCAACGCTGCGGGCGAAGAGCAATGGACACAACGCCGCGGCGCGCGGTTGAATGATGAGGCGAGCCATCTAGCGTTTGGCAGCGATGGCGCAGTCTATGTGGCGGGTCGCGCCCAATCGATGATGCCGGGCACGACTGTGCTTGGCGGCTGGGACGGCTATGTCGAAGGCTTCAAAGCCGACGCTACCGGCAAGGTTCAGACGCTGTTTACGCAGTCGGTCGGAAGCGTTGCCGCAGATCGCCCCGGCGGAATGATTGTGGATGGCACCTCAATCGTCCTGGCAAACAACGAAAATGGCCATGCCGTCCTGCGCCGGTTCGACGTTTCTGGGGCCACGCCAGTTCAAACATCGAGCCGTGATCTGGGCGACCTGCAAGGCGGCGACATTGCGGGCTTGGTCATGAATGGCGGCAAGGTCGTCGTGGCCGGTTCGACCCGCAATTCTAGCTTGGACACGGGCAATATCTCAGCCGCGCACAGTGGTGGGATTGACGGGTTTGTCGCGCAGTTTGATGCCGATTTGACGGTGGGGCCGGGCAATAACGTCAGCTATTTTGGCGGCTCGGGTGACGATAAAATCACCGGACTGGCTGCGTCCGGCGGCAGGTTGTTCATCTCAGGACAAGCCGGTGCCGAAATTCCAGGTTTGCCTGCCGTGGGCAAGAAGGACGGGTTTGTGGCCAGGCTGGATGTTGCGACCGGTGTCGTCGACTGGTCGCGCCGGTTCACCGGCACGGATGGCTATGCCAGCCCAACCGCGATCGCGGTGGATGAGACGGGCGCTAGCGCGCTTGACCGCTTGGGATTGCCCAAGGGCACCCTGCACATGACGGGAAGCCAGCAACTTACGGCCGTCAGCGCGCTTCGTGCCGGTGATCAGTTTGAGGTGCGCTCTGGCCTTAGTCCGATCAACAAGACCGTCACAATCGAAACCGGTGACACGCTTGAAACTTTGGCAACAAAGCTTCGTAGAGCATTGAATTTTCAAGCTGAAGTCAAGATCGTCACCACCGAGGGTGTTCGCCGGTTACAGATCAAACCGATCAATAAGCGCGATACCTTGGATGCCGGCG
>JANPNB010000279.1:0-3848 GCA_031427275.1 Alphaproteobacteria bacterium
GAGATACAGGCCAGACCGGCGGTGAAGCCAGCAAGCACCCACCATTGCGGCGATGACCCTGACCATATTTTGGTGAGGCTCCAGAGCGTTGCCACCCAGAACAGCACCGCCGCAGCGTCCGGGGTCGCCAATATACCGCCGGCCCCGATTGTCAGCGTTGCATTGTACCAAAGCGCGGCTCGAAACCCGGTGCGGGGCTCATAGCTCAAGGTCTGAGTTATGTCGGCGACGAGCCATGTCGCAAGTCCGGCCGCCAGGACGGGCAGGAGTCGGATGCCAATCGCGTGGTCGCCCAATAGCTGCGTGCCTGCCGCAATCCACCAGGCGATCATTGGCGGGTGATCATAGTATCCCAGATGCAGGTGCTGGGCCCAAAGCCGGTAATAGGCCTCGTCTTCCGTCAGCGGGATCAAGTGTGCCGCCAGAAGCCGGCCAAAAGTCACGGCCGCGATCAGCAAAACCAAGCTGAGGCGGCGGGGCGTCACCAGACGGCCTTAGACGTGGTGACATAGTTCCAGGCCGCCGCCACGATGGCACCCGCGATCCCGGCGACCCACCAGGCTGATCCACGCTCGCTGACCACTGTGGCCACAGCTACATTGGCCGCCAATGGCACGCTGCAGAGCACGCAGAACTTCAGATAGCCGACGAGCAAGCTCATGCCTTTTCGCTGACGATCGCGATAGGTCACAGCGTTGTTGATCAGATAGTTGGTGGTCATAGCCCCCAAGGCCGCAACGGTTTGAGCGCCGGCAAACCCGATACCTAGCATCGCGCGCAATATGGTCAGGTGCACCAAGACCCCGCTGGCCCCAACCGTCGCAAACATCAGAAAGCGCGGCGAAATGGTGTCGCGAGTCAGCTTTGCAGTGAGCAGCCCCAGATACTGTACGACCACCCCGTTATCGAGCTTGCTGATGCCAGCCTCTCGAGCGCGAAACTGATAGGGTAGCTCAGTAAATTTCGGGGGCTTGTCTTGGCAGGCGACAATGTCGAATAGCACCTTAAAGCCCGCCGTATCGAGCTTGGGGGCTACGGCCTCGACGATCTCCCGCCGGAGCATGAAGAACCCGCTCATGGGGTCGGTCAGCGGGACTTGCAGCACCTTTTGGCCCAGCCAGTTGGCGAATCGGCTTCCGGCTTCGCGGGTTGCACCGAGCGCAGAGGCATCGGCGTCCGGCCCGCCCACATAGCGACTACCAACCACAAGGTCGACGTCACCCAGGCGCAGTCTGGCCAGCATCTGAGGCAATAGCGTCTCGTCGTGCTGGAGGTCGCCGTCCATGACCGCGACGAAAGGTGCCGCGCTGGCCATGGCACCCTCGATGACGGCTCCCGCCAAGCCGCGACGTCCGACCCGGTGCAGGCATTCTACGCGATGATCTATGACCCCGATCGCCTTGACCTGCGCGGCGGTGCCGTCTGGCGAATTGTCATCGACAAAGATCACCTGCCAGGTGACGCCGACGAGAACCGCGTCTAGCTTGGCGATCAGTTTGGCGACATTCTCACGCTCGTTGAAGGTCGGCACGACGACAGTCAGTTCGAGACGCGACGGGGTTGAGGACCCTGGAATCGAGGAATCGGGCACGCTGGACACTCCTTGAAACAGAGGTTTAGCCGCATGACCTGTCTGAGGCCACAGGTAGAGCGTGACCAATTCAGCTACAGTTCATGCGTCCTGTGGCACATTCGGGACGTAGAGATTGGGTCACAGCTAGGCTGACCAAAAAGGGATTATTGATGACAGGTGCGGCCAATTTGGCGGTTTTGCTGACGCTCTGCGGCTTGGCGTGCAGTGTGCCCGCACATGCGTCGGACGGAAAACCCCAACCGGGTTATTGGGAAGTCACCAACACGGCGACGCTTGTCCTATCGTCCAAGAAGGTGGAACGGCGCTGCCTTGTGGCCTCCGAGATCAATAGTTTCATGACCGGGCCGAGCAATCGCCACTATGCCTGCACCTATCCAACGCGATCGACCGGGGATGGCAAGATCCGGTTGAAAGGCAGCTGCACGACGAAAAAAGGCCAAGTCGCGTTGATCACTGCCAATGGAACCTATTCGCCCACGACGTTCAAGTTGAGTGCTGCCTTGTCGACGAAAATCGGTGGAATTCCGTTGGCCGGCAGTGCGATCACCGATGCGAAACGGTTGGGTGACACTTGCCCCGTTGATGCCCTGCGCTCAGATGAGGCCAAGGTCGCTCTAGGTACCAGCAATACGCCGCAATCGGCATACTAAAATTTGGAGGCCTGACCCGGAATCGAACCGGGGTGCGCGGATTTGCAGTCCGCTACGTAACCACTCCGCCATCAGGCCGCCGCCCGGTGAACCGGGGAGGCGGATGGCTATCAGAACCAGCCGCCGGTCGCAATGTCTCTAAAAGGCTGCGATTGCGTTCGCGTTAAGGCCAGACCTATAACCAATTAACTTCGTCACACCGGTTGAAAGCATCATGACCGATTTTACCGCCGCCCGTCTGAACATGGTCGAGAGCCAGGTTCGTCCGGCCGACGTTACCGATCTCCGCATCCAAGACGCGATGCGCGCATTGCCTCGCGAGCAGTTTGTGCCGCCGGATAAATCCTATCTGGCCTATGCCGATACGGCGGTGGACTACGCGCCTGGTCGCGCACTGCTCAAACCGCGTGATGTTGCCAAGCTCTTGCAGGCGGTGCGACCCGTCGAAGGCGAGCGGGCCCTAGCCATCGCTGCCCCCTATGCGGGCGCGGTTTTGCGCGAAATGGGCTTGGACGTCACGCATTTTGACGAAGCCGATCTTAGGGCTCCAAAACCTGGAAACTACGATCTGATCATCGCCGAGGGTGCCGTGTCGAAGGTCCCCGATGCTTGGTTGGACGCGCTGGCGCTCGAGGGTCGGTTGGTGGTGGTCGAGCGTAACGGCCCGGGCGGGCAGGCCTGCCTCTATGTGAAGTCGGCAGATGGCATAGGGCGACGGACATTGTTTGACGCAACGCCACCGATATTGGCAGGGTTCGAAAAACAGCTTGGTTTTGCGTTCTGAGCCGGTTCGAAATGGTGCTAAATCGGTTGGGTGAAGAAAGCTTAAGGTCGCGCCCTCTGGCCTATCGCCAAAACGGCGGTCATATAGGGGCCGGTCTCTCTCGCCGTCCTCGAGGATTTTGAATGTTGAACAGTCGTCGCGGTGCTCTTTTTGCCGCGGTTTCCAGTGCGAGCGTTGTTCTGAGCTCGATTGCTGGCCCCGCTTGGTCTGAGACTTTGGCTGACGCCATTGCGTTGGCCTATGACTCCAATCCGACTTTGCAATCCCAGCGCGCCCTGCAGCGCGCTCTGGATGAAAGCTGGGTGCAGGCCAGATCAGGTTTTCGCCCGTCGGCTAGTGCAACACTGCGCGGGACCTATCAGGAACTGAGAACCCCGGGTGCCGGGCCTGGTCGAAGCATCACTGAGAACAACGCGGGTAATGCCGTGCTCTCGCTGAATCAGCCAATCTATACAGGCGGTCGAGTGGCGGCGGCAGTCTCTGGCGCAGAGGCCGATATTCTGGCGGGCCGTGAGAATCTTCGTCGGGTGGAAACTCAGGTCTTGGGCCAAGTGATCTTGGCCTATGTCGATGTGCGGCGCGACATCGAGGGGCTTCGTATTCGCCAGGAGAACGTCAAGGTTTTGCGGCGGCAACTGGAAGAATCCAAAGCCCGGTTCGAGGTTGGCGAAATTACACGCACGGATGTGGCGCAGTCTGAAGCCCGGCTGGCCGCCTCCATTGCCCAATTGCAGTCTTCGCAAGCCCAACTGGAAATTAGCCGGAGCAACTATCGCGCGACCGTTGGCCAAGCGCCCGGCGATCTGGCCCCCGAACCGTC
>JANPNB010000280.1:0-8193 GCA_031427275.1 Alphaproteobacteria bacterium
TGGCCTTGTTGGAACGGCGCGGCTTCACGGCCAAGGATTTCAAGACCTTCCATCCGGGCGGAAAACTTGGTGCCATGCTGAGGACCGTGGCTGACTTGATGCATGGCGCAGATGAGTTGCCGCTGGTGTCGATGGACGCACCGATGTCGGAGGCGCTGTTAGTCATGACAGGCAAGGCCTTTGGGATCGTGGGCATCGTGGGTCCGCAGGGTGATTTGCGCGGGGTGATCACGGACGGCGATCTGCGGCGACATCTTGATGGCTTGATGACCCACACCGCCGGCCAAGTCATGACGCCGGGCCCGCGAAAAACAGTGCCGCCGGGCATGCTGGCTGCTGAAGCCTTGATCTTAATGAGTGACCCGCCGCCGATGGTGACCGTGTTGTTCGTCATTGAGGATCGCAAGCCCGTCGGGATATTGCGTATCCACGATCTGATCCGCGCAGGCGTTTGATCGATTCAGCGTTTGGCGTGTTGTTAACCGGCCAGGTCCTCTAAGGAGCCCGGTGACAGAGGAGTTCCGATGCTAAGTATTCCGCACGCCGCCCTGAAGATTCAGACGCCGGATTTCGAAAATTTGCCGCTGGTTAAGGCTACGGGCTTTCGCGAGTATGATGCGCGCTGGTTGTTCGGCTCGGAAATTAACCTGCTGGGCGTCGAAGCCCTGGGCCTGGGTCTGGGAACATATATCCACGAGTTGGGTCAAAAGCGGATCGTGATTGGTCACGATTTCCGATCCTATTCCCAATCCATCAAGCAGGCTCTGACGCTCGGCCTGATGGCTGCAGGATGCGAGGTGCTGGACATCGGATTAGCCCTGTCGCCGGTGGCATATTTTGCACAGTTTGACCTTGATGCGCCCTGCGTTGCGATGGTGACGGCCAGTCACAATGAGAACGGCTGGACGGGCGTCAAAATGGGCGCTCAAAAGCCACTGACCTTTGGTCCCGACGAGATGGGCCGTCTGAAAGAGATTGTGCTTGGCGGAACCTGGACCCCGCGGCCGGGCGGTAGCCTGACCCATATCGAGGGTATGGCGGAGCGTTATATCGCCGATGTGTCGTCGCGGATTAATCTTAAGCGACCTTTGAAGGTGGTGTGCGCGTGTGGCAATGGGACCGCCGGTGCATTTGCCCCTGAAGCCCTGCGTCGCATGGGCGTAGCCGTCGTCTATGAAATGGACTGCGAGCTGGACTGGACCTTCCCGCGCTATAATCCGAACCCGGAAGATCAACACATGCTGGCCGAAATGGCCAAGGCTGTGCACGATTTCGGAGCCGATCTCGCCTTGGGGTTTGACGGTGACGGCGACCGATGTGGCGTCGTGGACAATACGGGCGAAGAGATATTCGCCGATAAAATCGGCCTGATGCTGGCACGGGATCTGTCGGAATTAAACAAGGACGCCACTTTCATCGTCGATGTGAAGTCAACCGGACTGTTCGCCACCGATGCGGTGTTGAAAAAAAACGGTGCTAAAACCGTCTATTGGAAAACTGGTCACAGCTATATCAAGCGTAAGACGGCAGAACTCGGGGCCTTGGCCGGCTTTGAAAAGTCGGGTCACTTTTTCTTCAACAGCCCGCTGGGTCGGGGCTATGACTGCGCTTTAACCGCGGCCGCCGCGATCCTTGCGATGATGGATCGTAACCCGGATAAGACGCTGGCTGAGATGAAAGCCGCCCTGCCGGTGGCTTACACATCACTGACCATGTCACCCCATTGTGCCGACGAGGAAAAATACGGTGTGGTTGAGGCTGTGGTCGCCGAGTACCAGGCGCTTGCCAAGGCTGGCGGCACGATCCTGGGCCGCAAGATCGTCGAGGTCATTACGGTCAATGGTGTTCGGGTTGCCCTGGAGGATGGGTCCTGGGTGCTAGTCCGCGCCTCATCCAATAAGCCCGAGATCGTGGTGGTGGTTGAGAGCACCCGCTCTGAGGAGGACATGCGCGCCTTGTTTCGACAAGAGGTCAAACCCCGTCTGGCCAAGTGGCCGCAGGTTGGGGCCTACAATCAGGAAATCTGAGCCCCTGGGCTCTTTCGTTTGACTGAAATCTGTTGCACTGCGTCGCGGTGCTATCGGCGCGCAATTCTGGTCAAGGATGAAGCATGCAAGTCGCGATGATCGGGACAGGCTATGTCGGCCTGGTAAGTGGGGCCTGCTTTGCTGACTTCGGCCATTCGGTCACCTGCATCGATAAGGACGCAGGCAAGATCGCGCGGCTGCAGTCGGGCGGCATTCCGATCTTCGAACCCGGGCTGGAGACCCTGGTGGCCCGAAACGTCCGGGCTGGGCGACTGAATTTCACCACAGAGGCCGCAGACGCCGTTCGACAGGCCGACGCGGTGTTTATCGCGGTCGGAACCCCGTCGCGGCGCGGCGACGGCCACGCTGACCTGTCTTATGTTTACGCAGCCGCCGAGGAAGTGGCGGGTTTGATTGACGGCTTCACGGTCATCGTCACCAAATCCACCGTGCCCGTCGGAACGGGGGATGAAATCGAGAAAATCATTCACGCCAAGCGCCCGGACGCACAGTTTGCCGTGGTCTCAAATCCGGAGTTCCTGCGAGAAGGTGCCGCCATTGAAGATTTCAAACGGCCCGACCGCTTGGTCATTGGTTTGAATGATGAGCGCGCCAGAACGGTGATGACCGAGCTCTATCGGCCGCTGTACCTGAATGAGACG
This sequence comes from Alphaproteobacteria bacterium, assembly GCA_031427275.1. GTDB lineage: Bacteria > Pseudomonadota > Alphaproteobacteria > Caulobacterales > Caulobacteraceae > Phenylobacterium. The sequence continues at coordinate 2,690 of JANPNB010000280.1, forward strand.
CCGATCCTGTTCACCTCCCGGCGAACATCTGAGTTGACCAAGTACGCGGCCAACGCCTTCCTTGCCATGAAGATCACCTTCATCAATGAGATGGCCGACCTCTGCGAGGCGGTGGGTGCCGATGTGCAACAGGTGGCACGCGGCATTGGCCTGGACAAGCGGATCGGCGGCAAGTTCCTGAATGCCGGACCCGGCTATGGCGGTTCGTGCTTTCCCAAAGACACCTTGGCCTTGGTGCGAACGGCGGTTGACGCTGGGTCACGGTTCCGGCTGATCGAAACCACGGTGGCCGTTAATGACGCGCGGAAAAAGGCGATGGCCGCGAAAATTACGAAGGCTTCAGGCGATCTCGCCGGCAAAACCGTTGGCGTGCTGGGTCTAACCTTCAAGCCCAATACCGATGATATGCGTGACGCCCCTGCCCTCGATATCATCCCAGCTCTTCAGGCCATGGGAGCCACGGTACAAGCCTTTGACCCAGAGGGCACGGCCGAGGCCCGTCAGATGCTGGCCGATGTTGATTTCAAGGATGATGCCTACGCCGCCGCTGCTGGGGCCGACGTCTTGGTGATTGTCACGGAGTGGGATCAGTTCCGCGCCCTAGACCTTGACCGCGTCAAACTGCTGATGAACGCGCCAGTCCTTGTTGATCTGCGCAACATCTATAACCCTGACGACGTCCGACGTCGGGGATTTCGCTATGCCTCAATCGGACGGGCTTAGCCGGTCGCGAGTAGCTGTAACAAGATATTCCCAATCCAGACGGCACCGGTCCAAAAAGCCGCACCCAAGACCGCGACGAAGGCGAGACACGCTATTGAGCTAGGACCCTTTGCGGTTTCCCGGCTCTCGCGCGCCAAGAGGGCGTTCCGCGACATGCTTTAACTCCCAGACTTCCATCATTCTGGCTCGGTCGAGCGGGCCAGAGTCCGGAGCCTGGCACGAATGTTACAATTTGGAAAGACTTGTGAGTATCAGGCTACGGCCTTCTTCACGGCCGCGGCGATCTCTTTAACGACTTGACCAATCAGCTTCTCGTCGTCGCCCTCGGCCATAATCCGGATGAGCGGTTCGGTGCCCGAGGCACGAACCACCAAACGCCCCGTCCCGTCCAAGCGTCGCTGTCCCTCGGCGATGGCGACCTTCACATAGTCAGACTCCAACGGTTTTCCAGACGAGAATTTCACATTCTCAGTCTTCTGTGGGACCGGCTCAAACTGCCGCGCCAAGGCGCTCATGGGTTGGTCGCTCTCCTTGAGGACGGCGAGCACCTGCAAGGCCGCCAACAGGCCGTCACCGGTGGACGAAAAGTCCGACAGGATGATGTGACCCGACTGTTCGCCACCCAGATTAAAGCCACCTTCGCGCATCCGCTTCATGACGGAGCGATCCCCGACCGCCGTGCGTTCCAACTTAAGGTCTCGCGCGGCCAAGAACCGCTCCAGGCCTAGGTTTGAAAGGACGGTTGCCACCACGCCACCGCCGGTTAACCGGTTGCGCTTGGCCCAATGGCCGGCAATGAGCGCCATGATCTGATCGCCGTCGACCACGTGACCTTTCTCGTCGCAGATCACCACGCGGTCAGCGTCGCCGTCCAAAGCGATACCGATATCGGCGCGATATTCCTTGACCGCCCGAACCATGGCGTCGGGATGGGTCGAACCACATTCCTCGTTGATGTTACGGCCGTTGGGAGAGACCCCGACGGGGACGACCTCGGCACCCAATTCGTAGAGCGCGACAGGCGCAACCTTGTAGGCCGCGCCATTGGCGCAATCGATGACGACGCGCAGGCCGGCCAAGCTCAAGCGGCGGGGAAAGGTCGCCTTGGCGATTTCGACATAGCGCGCCTGGGCATCGTCGATCCGAGCCACTCGCCCAAGGTCGGTAGGTGGCGCAAGGCCCTCATGCAGGCCCGCATCGAGCAGGGCCTCGATCTCAAGTTCGCGAGCGTCAGAGAGTTTATAGCCGTCAGGCCCGAAGAGTTTGATGCCGTTATCGGTATAGGCATTGTGCGACGCTGAGATCATCACCCCCAGGTCCGCGCGCAACGAGCGGGTCATCATGGCGACGCCCGGCGTGGGCATCGGCCCCAATAGCCGCACATCCATGCCGACGCTGGCAAAGCCAGCCACCAGCGCGGGTTCGACCATGTATCCCGACAGTCGCGTGTCCTTGCCGATCACCACCATGTGGCGGCGATCATCCTGTGACATGAATAACTTTCCCGCAGCCAGCCCGACGCGAAGGGCGACCTCAGCCGTCATGGGATGCTTGTTGGCCTCGCCGCGGATGCCGTCGGTACCGAAATAGGCGCGATTTGTCATAGGGTGCTCTGAACGCTCCGCCTCATTGCGGCCTCGGGTCGAAACGATCCGAAACCCAGATTTAATCGACGCCTCGTTTGCGAATGTTAAAGGCGAGCCTGTTTTCAGTCATCTCGCCATCGAGTTTCACGAAAAGGACTGGCACCTATGTGCGGCATCATCGGTATCGTCGGCAAGGTCCCGGTTCAGGGACGATTGCTTGAAAGTCTGCGCAGGCTTGAATACCGCGGCTACGATTCAGCCGGAATAGCGGGTGTTGTCGGCGTAAAAGTCGAGCGGCGGCGAGCCAAGGGTAAGATCAAGGCCCTGGAAGAAGTTCTGGCTGACAAGCCACTCCTGGCCACGGTTGGGATTGGTCATACGCGCTGGGCCACCCACGGCGCACCGAATGAGGCAAATGCTCACCCGCAGAAGTCGGGCCGAGTCACCCTGGTTCATAACGGAATCATTGAGAATTTCGCCGAATTGAAACGCGATCTGATCTCCAAGGGCCGTGCATTTGAAAGCGACACCGACACCGAGGTGATCGCGCAGGTGCTCGACGCAGAGCTCACAGCCGGATTGGCACCTCTGGCCGCCCTCAAGGCGACCCTGGATCGGTTGACCGGAGCCTTTGCCTTGGCCGTGCTGATAGAAGGCGAAGATTCGATGATCCTGGGAGCCCGACGCGGCAGTCCCCTGGTTGTCGGCTATGGCGATGGCGAAATGTTCATAGGTTCAGACGCCCTAGCGGTCGGGCCATTCACCAACAAAATTGCCTATCTCGACGAAGGTGACTTTGTCGCGATAGACCACCAGTCGGCGCGAATATTCGACGCGGCGGGAGCCCCGGCCGTCCGACCAATCCGCGTGGTGTCAGCCTCGGCCGCCTTGGTCGAGAAGGGCAATTATCGTCACTTCATGGAGAAAGAGATCCATGATCAGCCTGACGCCTGCCAGCATACGCTGTCGGCCTATTTAGACCCCGTCTCCGGCAAGGCGACCGCACCGGGGGGCATCGACTTCAAAGCCATTAGCCGCATCCAGATCGTCGCCTGCGGCACGGCATTCTATGCGGGCTTGATCTCGCGATATCTGTTTGAGTCCCTGGCGCGCCTACCCGTCGATATCGATGTGGCTTCGGAATTTCGCTATCGAACGCCGCCGATGACACCGGGGACCTTGGCCCTGGCCATTTCCCAATCTGGCGAGACTGCTGACACCTTGGCGGCGCTGCGCTGGTGCAAAGGTGAGGGCCTGACGACGGCGACCCTGGTCAATGTCCATGAAAGCACCATGGCCCGCGAAGCCGACGTGCTGTTCCCGACCCATGCCGGGCCAGAGATCGGCGTGGCCTCGACCAAGGCCTTCACCAGCCAGGTGGCGGCCCTTACGGCCCTAGCGATTGCGGCGGCTTTTGCCCGCGGTCATATCGATGCGATTGAGGAGGCGCGGCTGACCAAACTCTTGTTGGAATCGCCCCGGTTGATCGCCCAAGCCATACAGATGGAGGAGGCAATCCGCGCCCTGGCACCCGACCTCGCCAAGGCGCGGGACGTGCTCTATTTCGGGCGCGGTGCCATGTCGGCCTTGGCCCTGGAGGGTGCGCTTAAACTTAAGGAACTGAGCTACATTCACGCCGAAGGCTATGCCGCTGGCGAGCTGAAGCACGGCCCTATCGCCCTGATCGACGAATCTACGCCGGTGATCGTCATCGCGCCGTCTGATTTTTTGTTCGAAAAGACCATGTCCAATATGAGCGAGGTCATGGCGCGCGGCGGTCCGATCATCTTGTTCACGGACGAGGCCGGAGCCAAGCATGCGCCCAAGGGGGTAAAGGTGTTAATTGCGCCGACCTGTGATCCCCTAGTCGCGCCTCTGGTTTTCTCGGCACCGATCCAGCTCTTGGCTTATCATGTGGCTGTCCAGAAGGGTGCTGATGTCGATCAACCCCGCAATCTGGCCAAGTCAGTGACGGTGGAATAGCGCAATGGCCAAACCCATTCGCAAGGCAGTGATGCCGGTGGCGGGGCTCGGAACCCGAGTGCTGCCGGGAGCCAAGGCCACGCCCAAGAACATGCTGAATGTCGTGGATCGACCGATATTGTCCTATGTGGTCGAAGAGGCGCGGGCCGCAGGCATTGAGCATATCGTATTCATCACCGGTCGCGGCCAGGGTGCGATCGAAGACTATTTCGATGCCAATCCCGAGATCGAAGGCGCGCTGGAAGCCAAGGGTAAGACCGACCTGCTGGCCGATGTCCGTCGTGACCTTCCCGTGCCGGGAGGTATGAGTTTTGTGCGTCAGATGGCTCCACTCGGCCTGGGTCACGCCGTCTGGTGCGCCCGTGACATCATCGGCGACGAGCCCTTTGCGGTCATGCTGCCCGATATGCTGATGATGGCGGGGATACCCGCCTTGGCCCAGTGCGTAGCGGCCTACGAACAGGTGGGTGGTAACATTATCGCGGTCGAACCTGCTCCCGAAGGCGAAACCCATAAGTACGGGATTGTGGCGTTGGACGGGCAAAATGGCCGACTGAACCGCATGACCGGGATGGTGGAAAAGCCACCGCTGGGCACCGAGCCCTCAAACCTGTTCATTTCGGGGCGCTACGTGTTGCAGCCCGAAGTCTTCGAGTTGTTGGAGCGCCAGGGCAAGGGGGCTGGCGGAGAGATCCAGCTTACCGACGCCATGGCGCAGCTGATGCAGGTCCAGGACTTTCATGCCTTGGAATATGATGGCGTGACCTATGACTGCGGCGACAAAATCGGACTGCTGCGGGCCAATGTCGCCTTTGCCCTGGCAAGACCAGACTTGGCCGAGGCGGCGAGAACCGCCATCATGGGGTTATTGTAACCCGCGAGGCATAATGTGCGGCTGTTCGTCTTCGGATACGGCTTCTCAGCGCAAGCGCTAAAGGCGCGCCTAGGCCCAAAAGGCTGGACAGTGGCTGCCAGTTGCCGGGACGACATCAAAGCCGCTCAATTGGTCGCACAGGGCGTGACGCCTGTGCCTATTGGTGACCTCGACGCCTTGGACGCGGCGCTTGCACAGGCCGACGGGGTCCTGATCACCGCACCCCCAGAGTCGGCAGGATGCCCCGCGCTGCCCGTCATCGTGCCCGCCCTGGCGCGGTCCCACGACTTCTTGGAGATCCCCGAGTGACGCCGCCGCACCGCTGCATCGTTCCGGGG
>JANPNB010000281.1:0-5674 GCA_031427275.1 Alphaproteobacteria bacterium
TCCACTTCGAACCAGTAGGGCGCAATGCCTTCAAAGCCGATGGTCGCATAGGTGCGGGCTGGCCCCGGTTTGAAGTCGTGGCGGACGCCAGCTTGGAGATCAAACCAGGGGCCAATGGCGCGCGAATAAAGCGCCTGAACCTCGCCGCTCTCCACGCCTCTGCGAACAGTTCCTTCGCCTTCAGTCTTCACGACTATGCGGTTGATGTCGCCCCCGAACCAGCCCTCGCCGTCCCAGCGATAGGCATCTGCACCCTTCTGGACGCGATATTCGGCCAGATTAGATACGACGCTATAGGCGGCCATCCCGCCATTCTCGTGGCGCAGCATCTTGCGGGATGCCGTCATTTGATCCGCGCCAAATGCCGCATCGGCGGCGAAGTCAGTGGGAGGTGCCGGTGCCGGTGTATTGCCGATCTCGCTGTCGGGCGGCACCATAGGCGGCATCCCTTCCTTGCCCGCCATATCGTGGCCCGCGTGAGGATCGGTGGCTGCGGGCACGTCAGGCTTCGCCATCTCTATCGCCGGCAAATTCATATCCATCTGCGCGGCAGCAGGCGATGAAATCGCAATGGCGGCGAGGCTGGTGAGGAGGAGCAACTTCATGCCGCGTCCTCATCGTGTCGCACAGTAACGATGCGGAACATCCCGGTCATCATGTGTAGCATCATGTGGCAGTGAAATGCCCAATCCCCGAGAGCGTCGGCGGTCAAATCGACTGACACCTTGCCCCCGGGCAGGACATTGACGGTATGCTTGATCGGATGATGGCCCGGACTGCCGGTCACAACCTCGAAGAAATGGCCATGCAGGTGGATCGGATGCGGCATCATCGTGTCGTTGATCAGGTTCAGACGCACCCGCTCATTGTGACGGAACGCAATGGGTTCGGCTCCTTGGCTGAACTTCACCCCATCGAACGACCACATATAGCGTTCCATGTTCGCGGTTAGGTGCAAATCGAGCTCGCGCGAGGGTTTGCGGGTGTCGGTATTGGGATCGAGTGATTTGAGATCCTTGTAGGTCAGGACCCGGTGATCCACCTTCTCAAGTCCGGTTGGGCGCTCGCCGGTGCGATCCATTGGCATGGGAGCAAGCGTCGCCACGCCCGGCCCCATCTTGACCTGTGGCGCGACCGAAGGGTCGAGCATTTTCATCGAACCCATGTCATGGCCCATGCCGCTCATATCCATGCCCACCATCGAGTCCGTCGCGGGCGAGCCGTGTGCTGCATGATCGCCACCGCCAGACATATCCATATCGCCCATCCCCATGTCCTTCATGGTCAGCAGCGGGCGTTCACGGATGATGGGAATGGCAGCAACCATCCCCATGCGCGGAGCCAAGGTTCCGCGGCACTGGCCCGATCGGTCGATTGATTCCGCGATCAGCCCGTAAGCCATCCCGTCCTTGGGCTGGACGATGACGTCGTAGGTTTCGGCGATGGCAATCTGGAACTCGTCGGTGTCTACGGGTTGGACGTGCAGCCCGTCCGCCGCAACAACGGTCATTGGCAGTCCTGGAAGCCGCACATTGAAATTGGTCATGGCAGACGCATTGATGATGCGCAGTCGGACACGCTCGCCTGGTGTGAACAGCCCCGTCCAGTTCTCCTGGCTGCCATGACCGTTGATCAAATAGCTATAGGTCGATCCGTTGACATCGGCGATGTCGGTCGGGTCCATCCGCATCTGGGCCCACATTTTGCGGTCGGCCTGCGATTGATCTTTGCCCTTGAGCATTCCGGCAAGCGTCTGCTTGTTGTGATTGAAATAGCCACCCATCGCCTTCAATTTCCGAAGTTGCTCCATCGGATCCATGAAGCTCCAGTCGGATAAGACGATGATATGTTCGCGGTCGTAGGCGACCGGATCGTGACCAGCAGGGTCGATAACGATGGCCCCATATTGGCCCATCGCTTCCTGCATCCCTGAATGACTGTGATACCAATAGGTGCCTGACTGTTTGACCTCGAACTCATAGTCGAAGGTCTTGCTAGGCTTGATGCCGGGAAAGCTGACGCCGGGAACACCGTCCATCTGGAACGGCAGGAGAATGCCGTGCCAGTGAATCGAACTATCGTCTTTCAGCGTATTGGTAACCGATAGGCGAACCTTCTGGCCCTCCTTCAACCGGATGATCGGTCCCGGCACGGTGCCGTTGACCGTGCAGGCGTGGCCGGCCTTTCCACCGACACTGAAATGCGCCTCGCCGACGGTTAGGGCGATGTGTTCACCGCTCAGCACTTCGGAGGCTGGATTAGGGCCGCTCTTGCTGCCCCTCATCGCCCCCATGGTGCCGCTACGCGCCCATGCCGGGAACAGCGAGGAAAGCGCGATCCCGCTGCCGGTCAGCACGGAACCGCGCAACAGCTTCCGGCGATTGAAAGGGGCAGCGATCATGTTGGGGAGTCCATCAACAGGTTCTGATGTTGATACGCACTGCGACGCTCAACGCCTCAATATTTTGGTCAACTTGTTGCGCGCACGGTAAAGCCGCGTTTCAACGGCTTTTTCGCTGATGCCCAACACTTGCGCAGTTTCGGCCTGTGTCAGCCCTTCGATGGTGCGCAGGATCAGCGGCTCGCGAATCGCATTGGGCAATCTCGTTATCGCTTCGCGGACGCGGGCCAGCTCTGCACGGTCGGTAAGCTGCTGATCGGCAGGAATGCTCTCGTCGACGATGGTCGCTGCCGCCTCAAGCGGCAGGGCGAACGAAAAGAAACGTCGCACCGCACGTCGTCGTGCCCAATCGCGGCACTTGTTAATCGCGATGCGCGACACCCAGGTTTTGAAAGGCCGGACACCATCATAGCTTTTGAGCGCGGCAAAGGCGGCGATGAAAGCCTCCTGCGTCACGTCAAGCGCGGCATCGCTGTCGCCTATTGATCCGCGCACCAGTCGGAAGACGGCATCGCGGTGACGTCCCAGCAACTCACGATAGGCCGCTTGTCGTCCGGCAAGGGCAAGAGGCCAACTCGCCGTCGGAGCACTCGCCCAGCGCCAGCGTCATTTCTGATCGGCAGTCAGCGCCTTGACCACGGCTCCGTCGAACTTTGCCGCCTGATCGGGCCTGAGAAGGCCGCGCATGGCAAAGATATGCTCCAGTGTTTCCTTTTGCAGCTCGCCCATCGCCATATGAGACTGGTCGATGGCGCTGGAGACTTGCGGGCCGTAGCCATGTTCGGTCTGGATGGCCGCTGCGAGCTTGGCGTTGTCGGAACGCATTTCGAGTTCAAGCGCCTGACGGCGGACGGCAAATTGCGACTCTAGCGTATCGAGCTTGGCGTGCTGGGCGGGATCAAGGTCGAGTTTGTCATGTAGCAGCGCATGAAGTTCACTGTCGGCAACTGGCTTGGGCGCAAGCATCGCTCGCCCAAGCCAGGCTCCAGCAATCGCGGCAACAAAAGCAACCAGAGCGATTAGCAAGGTGCGGCGAAGGCCTATCACTGCGAGGCCAGCAACAGTGAAGACGGAGCAAGCGCGGGCGGCCCACCAAAGGGTGTAGCTGAAGGTGCAGCAGCAGCGAGGGTTCCAGGAAGCCCCATGCTGGCAAAGCCTATCGCAAGCGCCGCAAGAGCGGCGAGGCCAAGCGCCCGGAAGGCGCTTGATGTGTCATGCGCCGCCAACTCAGCCAACACCGCCTCGTCGATCATTGTCAGACGCGGGTCGAGCGGCGCGCTGCCAAGCCGTTTCAGCATCTCGTCTAGGTTCACCATTGCCAAAGACTCTCCTGTTGCGATGTTTATACGCAAGCGGATTGCCTATCCCTCATTTTCCCGGTGAAGTGCCATCATTCAATTAATTCGAGGGGTGTGCTTGGCGGCTGCGTATTTGCTTTGACACCATTTTGTAGGAAACCACCGATGTTCAAACTTCGCCTCGCTTTCACTGTCCCCATGCTTGCCGCTCTTGCCCTTGCTGGGGGTGCGCAAGCCCACACCAAACTGGTATCGTCCTCGCCTGCGGCCAATGCGACGGTCGCTAAGCTCGGCAAGGTGGTTCTGACTTTCAATGAGCGGGTCGTCGCCAGATTTACCGGTGTGAATCTCACAATGACGGCCATGCCTGGGATGGCTGTGCATCAACCGATGGTGATCTCGGGCTTCACCTCGGCAATGAGTTCCGACGGCAAAACCCTGACGCTGTTGCTGCGCCGCGCGCTGGCGCCAGGCATCTATCAGGTCAAGTGGCACGCGGTTGGCGATGACACGCACCGCATGGAAGGCACCTACAAATTCACTGTGAAATAGGGTGATCGACGAACTGACGATTGGCATCCGGTTGGCGCTCTATGTGAATCTGATGCTGTTGTTCGGACTGCCGCTGTTCGGGCTTTACGCCTTGAAGGGCGCGGAGCGGTTTCAAGGGAATGTTTTGCCGCTCCGTGCGTTCACAATCTGGCTGGCATTGCTGGCAATGGGCCTGTCAGTGCTGAGTGTCATAGCCATGACCGCCTCAATGGCAGGGGTTTCTCTGTTCAAGATTGACCGTGCATCTGTCATCATGATGATCTCGGAAACTCCGATGGGGAATGCTTGGGCTACGCGCATAGCGGCACTCCTCGGAACGCTTTGTCTGGCTGTCGCATTAGGCGGACGCAAAGGCCAACATGGCTGGTGCTCGTGTCACTTGGGACGGCGGGTGCGCTGGCATCGCTGGCATGGACGGGACACGGCGCGGCAAGCGCAGGCATCGCCGGCACATACCAGCTGATCGCGGACGTCGTGCATCTTCTCGCATCTGGCGCGTGGGTCGGCGCACTTGCGGCGCTCGGAGTCATGTTGTTCCGCCCGTCAGCAACGATGACTGACGATCATCTAAGGCTAACCCACCGCGCGCTGGACGGGTTTTCGCTCGTCGGGACAGTGATTGTCGCCCTGATCGTCGCATCGGGTCTGGTGAACAGCTATATGCTCGTCGGCCCAGCGCACCTCCTGTCGCTGCCTTCAATGTTCTATGGTCAATTGCTGATTGCGAAGCTGGCTTTGTTCGGCATCATGTTGGCTTTGGCGACCATCAATCGCTTCCGTCTGACCCCCGCACTCGGCCAGGCTATCAAGGAGGGTGGAACACTACCTTCCATAAGGCGGTTACGCCGTAGCCTAGTCTTGGAGACGAGCGCCGCGCTCCTGATCCTTGGCCTAGTCGGATGGCTTGGCACGCTCGAACCGCCGATGTCGATGTGATGCGCTCCAAAGGAGAATAATCGTGAACGAACCACAGGGTGCAGCGCATCCAAAACACGAAGGCGGTTGCTGTCAATCTACTGGAACCGAGAGCCTCGGAACGGCGATTGATCCGGTTTGTGGGATGACAGTCGATCCTGCAAAAGCGGCGCATCACGCCACCCATGAAGGCACTCACTATCATTTTTGTGGTGCCGGATGCCTGGCAAAGTTCACCGCTGATCCGGCCAAATATCTCTCTGACGCCCCGCGCGCCGAGGCTGTCGCCCTACCTGGCGCAATCTATACCTGCCCAATGCATCCGGAGATCCGTCAAGACGGGCCGGGTGCCTGTCCGATCTGCGGTATGGCGTTGGAGCCGGAGCTGGTGACTGCCGACAGCGGGCCCAACCCGGAATTGGCGGACATGACTCGCAGGTTTTGGGTCGCGCTCGTGCTCACTGCACCGATCTTTGTCCTGGAGATGGGCGGCCATTTCGGCCCACTG
>JANPNB010000282.1:0-15267 GCA_031427275.1 Alphaproteobacteria bacterium
TGGGGCCGCTTGGCGCAAATCCAGTTGGTGGACGACCGTCAGTATCGCAGTGAGCCGGTCTGCAGACCGCCCAAGGCCGGGCGTGGAAAGCTGATTTCTGACTGCGACGACCGGCGTGACCCAGGACGCTCACTGCCTATATTGTTGAAACCGGGCGCGCCGGTGTCGTGGCGGGCTAGGCCGCCGAGACGGCAGTCACCAGAAATACGGTCTCTCCTGCCAGGATCAACCACAGCAGGCTGCGAAACGGCTCCTTTTGAGTCTTGTGGCGAAACGCTTGCTGGGCGGCCACGGCACCAAAGGCTCCACCGATCACGGCGAGACCCAGCAATGTACGCTCAGGAATGCGTCGTTCGCCCGAGATTGCGCAGCGCTTATCCCAGCCGAAGCTCGCAAAGGCGGCCAGATTGACCAAGGCCAGATAGGCCAGTGTCTGAAGCGACACCTGGCTAAGCGATGTCAAACCGGACGGTCGAACGTCCGAAGTCTAGGGCGACCGCCGAGAATTGGGTCAGCAGATCCATACCCAGGATGATCGCGGGCTTTTTATGTAAATCCCAAAGTGAAAACACGTGGGTCTCGGAAAACACCACCGGCACATTTCCCAGGTTCAGCCCACCCAAGCGCATGAAAGGCAGGTAACCCATCTCGCCGAGGAATTTCTCGCCGACCAAGGTGCTCAGTTGAACTTGGCGCATCAGGCTGCGGTCAGAGGAGGAGGTGGGTGGCAACAACCGGCGCAGGGCATTATTGCCGATCGAAATTTCTGATCCAGAGTCGATCATCGCGCTGATCGGCGCCCCGTTCATATCGGCGTCGATCAGGGTGAGTTGGCCCGACCGGCGCTGGGCGGGCACAACAACGCGGGAGGCCGTGCTGATCTCCGTCTTGGACGCGGTGATTTCGAGCCCCTTACCCTTGAAATCCAGGACCAAGCGTCGACCCTTTAGCCAGTCGACCCCGAGAACGCCGTCAGCCTCACCATTGGGCAGGGGCACCACGGGAATGTTGATATTGCGCTGGCTGCGCGTCCCGACTTGCAGGCGGTCAACCTTGATGCTGGGCCGAAGTTTGGCGGCAACGACCGTTCGCAGCGAGATGGGCGGACCCTCAGGGAAATTAAGCGTCTCGGCGAGCTTTTTGGACACACAGGAGCGATTGGCCCCAGTGTCGACCAGGAAATTGAATGGGCCCTGGCCATTGAGAAACACCGGCGCAACCATCCGGGTGAAGCTGTCATTGCTCGCCTCTACCCGAGTCGGCTCGTCACTGCCCTCGGGGGTCGAGGCGATGGGTTGGGCGAGAGCAGCGTTAAGCGGCATGACGGCGGCGGCCAAGATCAGACCAAGGTTTCGTCGATTGATGGTCATGTCGGCACCCTCCACGAACATCACCAAGCTAGTCCTATTGAGAGCGGCGAGCAATTGAGCGTCAGGGTTAGGTTTCTTCAGGCGGCTTGACGGTCTGAAACATGACCAGAAGTAGCAAGTCATAGGTGATCTTGAGACCTCCACCGATCACCAGGGGCCAAGCAAAGGGGCTGATGGTCAGCAGAAATCCGGCCAGCGATGGACTGAGCGCCGAGGCCAGACTGCGCGGCACATTGGTCAGGCTGGCAGCCGCCGCGCGCTCGGGCGGCGTGACCACGGCCATAACGTAGGACGTCCTGGCGGGTACATCCATGGAAGATAGGCTTGATCTGACCAGCAGCAGAGCCAAGGCTACGGTCAGGTTCGGCGCAAACGGCACCAACATCAGGCAAATATTCGCAGGAATGTGGGTAAAGACCATGGTGTTGATCAGGCCTATACGGGCGGCCAGCCACCCTGAGGCCAGTTGCGAGAAGGCTGTGAGAACTCCGGTCCAGAAGAAAAAGGCTGAAGCTGTGGCAATGGAAAGCCCCCATGTTTGAAATAGCCAAAGGGCCAGCAGGGATTGGACAACAAACCCGCCCCCAAAACTGTCGATGCTGAAGAGGCCGGCCAGCATCATGACGCGGTTGCGAGAAGGGCCAAGTGGAGTGCGGGCGACTTCGGCCTCACTCGGCTGTTGAGGCAGCCGACGGTAGAGGCCCAATACGATCAGGCCGATTAGGCCATAGATCACGAATAGCATTCGAGCGACGTCGAGTGTCGTTGCCCCAAGGGTTGCGCCGACCCGGTCGGCTAAGCCTACGGCGAGGGATCCGGCGGCTACAGCCAGGGATCCTGTCAGACCAAAACGGGCAAATCGCCGGGTGCGTTCACTGTCGGGACCGGCATTGGACAGCATGGACTGCTCCAGAGGCAGGAACGGGCTGACATCTCCCCCTGATGGGTTGAGCGTGCCAACAAACCCTATGACCATCAGCGGCCAGAAGGCGCGGGCCTCGGCGAACAGTAGCCCGGTCGCCAACATCAAGAGCGACGCGGTGATCAACAGCGTGCGGGCCGCAAAGCGATGGGAGAGGAAGCCGACGCCGAGGGTCAGAACGGCGGAGCCTAGAAGGGTGGCGGTGGTGATCAGCCCCACCTGAAATGGCGTCAGCCCTAAGGCGATTAGGTAGATCGGCAGGATCAGCGCGATGAAGCCGTCACCGAAGGCTCGAAAGCCACGTGTGGTCAGCAACAGGCGTGCTGTGCGGCTCATGCCGCCGCCGGGCGAGCCTCCCGCCACATGGCATAGAAGGGCGGGCCGCCAGGGCCGGGAACAAACTCCCGAACCACCTCAAATCCATAGCGCTGATAGAGCGGCACATTGGCGACGTTGGAGCTTTCCAGATAGGCATGACGGCCCTGGGCATCGACGTCGCGCAGGCCAGCGGCCAGCAGACGCGAACCGACGCCATAACCTTGCGCCTGGGGCCGGACGCCCAGAAACCAGAGATAGGCATGGGGCCGGTCCTTGGGATGATATTTTTCCATGGTCTCACGCATGGCCACCATGCGTCCGAAGCGGCGAAATCCGGTAGCCGCCAGGATAGTGGGCAGTATGCGAAGCTCTTCAATCAGAGGCGAGGCAACCATAGTCTCAGAGGGGAGCCAGACCGCAGCTGCGCCACCCATAACCGGACGGGTCACCACGCCATCTGGCATGCCGACGCCGCCTACCATCAACTTGAACAGATCTAGGCGCGCGCTATCTCTGCGCCCATCATCGCGCATGAACCAACAGAATTGCGGGTCGTCCTGAAACGCGGCCGAAAGGTCGTTGGCGACGGCATCCAGGTCGGCCATTGTGGCTTTCACGGGCTGCTCAGCTGACCTTCGCAGGGCCTCGATTTCAGCCTCGGTCATAGCTTCTCGCTAATCTTGATAGCAGCGCGGCACCCCGCGCGGATGACGGCAGCAAGGATAGGGTAGCCCGGCGCGTCTCGGGCTCCCTCTTCAAAAGCCTGGTCGCGATGGGCCAGTTCTTCGTTGCGAAATTGGGTCAGTTCGGCGGCGAGGCTTGGGTCGCGGTCGCTAAGCTCTGCAATCTGTTGTGCATAGTGTTCTTCGATCACCGTTTCGACGGCGGCTGTACAGGCATGGGCCGCCTTGTCGCCGAGCAACGCGGTTCCTGCGCCGAGCGCGAAGCCAGCGAGCCGCCAAAGCGGCGTCATCAGGGTAGGGCGAACCTGATGCTCATTCAGCAACTGATCAAAGCGAGCGAGGTGCACGGCTTCATGCCCCTCCATTTCAGCCAACTGTTCCGCGATCCGCTCATGCCCCTTAGCGGCACCCAGCACAGCGCGCTGGCCACGATAGATGTGTACGGCACCCAGTTCGCCAGCATGATCGACCCGCAGGATCTCAGCGAGACGAGCAGTACCGGACCCCGAGCCGGGGCGATGTGGGATCGGCTTTTCGCTCATCTTTTGATCCTGAAGCCGAGGGCTGCAAGTGCGCTCAACACGGCGAGCTCTAGGGAAATCAAGGCGTTCCATCCGGCCATTGAGATGCCAAGAAACCGCCACGC
This sequence comes from Alphaproteobacteria bacterium, assembly GCA_031427275.1. GTDB lineage: Bacteria > Pseudomonadota > Alphaproteobacteria > Caulobacterales > Caulobacteraceae > Phenylobacterium. The sequence continues at coordinate 3,940 of JANPNB010000282.1, forward strand.
CGCCTCATCGCAGGCTGGGGGTTTGATCTTGGCCGTGCCGTTGGCAATAGCGGTCAGGGAATCCAGGCTAACTGCGGCCCCGGTACTGGCGCAGGTGGTGGGACCGGGCCAGAACTTCCACTCCGCCCCGCTATGGTAGACAGCGACGGCCATACCCACGGCAAAGATCAGAGCCAGCGCCGCCTGAAACAGCCAGACCCAGCGCTTGAGTGGCGATAGCTGTTCGACGACAAGGCCGACAATTGCAACGCTTCCAGCCAGCCAATAGACCTCCCGCTGCCGCAGGCAGAGGGTGCAGGGCGCATAGCCGCCAAAGGTCTCAAAAGCGTGGGCTATGGCCAGCATGAGGGCCGACGAAAAGAGAGCCCAGAGCAGCCAGCGGTCGAGGAACAAATTAAGCGGCTTCAGCATGGTTTCGAATATGGCCTGAAAATCGCCGCGACCCCAAGGCTCTTCGCCGCTAATGCGCGAATTTCAGAATAACGACCAAGGCGACAAGAGCGACGACACCGATGCCGGTGAACAGAGCCAACCGCCGCTCCACCTGTTCCAGGATCTGGGGTCCGAATTTTTTCAGGACTATAGCCGTCAGAAAGAAGCGTGCACCCCGAGTGACGACCGAGGCCCAGAGAAAGGTGACAAATGAGAAGTGCGCCAAGCCAGATGCAATGGTCACAAGCTTATATGGGATGGGCGTCAAACCTTTAATCAGAATGACCCAAAGACCCCATTGGGCAAACCAAGCCTGAAACGCCTGTTGACCTTCGGCATGCCCCATAAAACGTAGCACCGCCAAACCCAGGGGCTCCAGGAAATAACCGATCGCATAGCCCAGGCAACCGCCAAGCACAGAGGCCAATGTGCAGATGCCGGCGTAGAGATAGGCCTTCTCGGGCCGTGCCAGCACCATGGGTGCCAGCATGACATCCGGCGGAATTGGAAAGAACGAGCTTTCCGCAAACGACACCGCCGCCAAGGCCACTGGAGCATGGCGCGAGCCAGCTAAAGTCATCACCCGGTCATAGAGTTTGCGAAGCATTGGGTCCCATCACACGCACTTTGGGGTCTGCTATCAGGGTGCGGAGGGCTTGTCTCTCTGATCTAGATCGGGCAATTAGTTGCATATGATACTATGTGTCGGAGATGGAGATTTTCGGATGACCCTTTCAGCAAGCGACCTGTTCGATAATCCGCTTGGAACGGACGGGTTTGAGTTCGTGGAGTTCACGTCGCCAGAGCCGGAGCGTCTCAAGGCCCTGTTCGAGAAGATGGGCTTTACGGCGACAGATCGGCACAGATCGAAGAATGTGCTGCGGTTCCGCCAGGGCGACATCAACTTCATCCTGAATATGGAGCCCAATGGGCAGGCTGCCGACTTTCGCCAAGTCCACGGCCCCTCAGCAAATGCCATGGCTTTCCGGGTCAAGGATGCCGCATTGGCCTTGAAATTGGCCGTCGAGCGAGGCGCCAAGGCGGTGATCGGGCCAGCAGGGCCGATGGAGTTGAATATCCCGGCCATCGAGGGGATCGGCGGGTCAAATCTCTATCTGGTTGATCGTTACGGAGCCCAGGAGATCTATGACGTGGACTTCGTGCCAATCCCCGGGGCGGCAGCGCAGATGACCGCCAATTCGCGCGGCCTGACCTATCTCGATCACCTGACGCACAATGTGTTTCGCGGCCAGATGGCGACCTGGGCGAATTTCTACGAACAGATCTTCAATTTCCGCGAGATCCGCTATTTTGACATCGAGGGAGCCCAGACTGGCCTGATCTCCAAGGCCATGACCAGCCCCTGCGGCAAGATTCGAATTCCGCTGAATGAGAGCCAGGACGATCACAGCCAGATCGAAGAATTCCTCAGGGACTATAAGGGTGAGGGCATCCAGCATATAGCGCTCGGTGCAGCCGATATCTTCGTCTCGGTGGAGACCATGCGGGCAGGCGGCGTGGTTTTTCAGGATACGATCGACACCTATTTCGACGGCATTGATGCGCGGGTTCCAGGCCACGGAGAGGATGTCGAACGACTGCGAGCCGATCGGATTCTACTCGACGGCGCACCGACCGAGGGCCAGGGTCTGCTGCTACAGATATTCACCGAAAATATGATCGGACCGATCTTCTTCGAGCTGATTCAGCGCAAGGGCAATGAGGGCTTCGGCGAGGGCAACTTCAAAGCCCTGTTTCAGTCTATCGAACTGGACCAAATTCGACGAGGTGTTCTGCCGACTGTGAAGGGTTGATCTGAGATGGCATCTCGGAAATGGGCAATTGTGGTCCACGGTGGTGCCGGTGTGATCGAACGCAACCGCATGAAACCTGAGCAAGAACAGGCCTATCGCGCTGCTCTCACCCACGTGACCCAAGTTGGAGCCGAGGTGTTGGACAGGGGTGGTTCGGCCTTGGACGCCATAGAGGCTGCGATTTGCCTGATGGAGGATGATCCCCTGTTCAATGCCGGACGAGGTGCGGCTTTCTCAGCCGACGGACGCAATGAGCTGGACGCCGCGATCATGGACGGCGCGACCCTGCAAGCCGGTGCTGTCGCCGGAATCAGCCGAACCAAACACCCGATCAGCTTGGCGCGCGCCGTCATGGACCATTCTGCCCATGTGATGCTGATCGGCCCGCCTGCTGATGCCTTCGCCGCGAGCCAAGGCTTAGAGCAGGTCGCCCCCGCCTATTTCTATGCGCCGCAACGTTGGCGCTCCTTGGAACGGTTCCTGGTGGCCGAAGGTCTTCCGGTTCCGCCCAAGCCGCCAGGGGCGTCGGATATGCCCAAAGCTGAGCTGGTTCACGACGAAGGCAAACATGGCACGGTGGGTGTCGTGGCTCTGGACCGGGCTGGCAATGTCGCAGCCGGGACCTCGACCGGTGGCATGACGGGCAAGCGGTGGGGCAGGGTCGGGGACTCGCCGATTGTCGGGGCCGGAACCTACGCTTCCAACGCTGCCTGCGCAGTCTCTGCGACGGGGTCAGGCGAGTATTTCATCAGGCTGGCCGTTGCCCACGCGGTTGCCGCGCGGGTTGAACTCAAGGGCATGAGCCTGCAAGCCGCAGTCGATGATGTGATCCAGAACAGACTGGCCGCACTGGGCGGCGATGGCGGGGTGATCGCGGTCGCCCCCGATGGCCAGATTGCCTGGAGCTTCAATACGCCGGGCATGTACCGCGCCAGTGCTGCAGAGGGTAAACCGATGATCGTCAGCATCTATAAGGATGAACCCTGATGGCTTCCTCCAAGACCTGGATACCGGTACGCGGCGGCCAAGGCACTCATTCGCGCCAGGCCCATGCCGACATGCCACCGGGCACCTATGAGCGGGAGATATCCAAGGAGGGGTTCTTCGGTCCCGCAGCCTTCCTGCATCACAAACACCCGCCGACGGGCTGGGTGAAGTTTGAGGGGCCGCTTCGCCCGCGCGCCTTTGACTTGATCAAGCTAGACGGCGCGCCATTGTCGCCTTGGGCCGCGCCGGTCATGTTGCACAACGCCGCCATCGAAGTGCGCTTCTGGAAGCTCACTGCGCCCATGCCAGCCCTGGCGCGGAATGCCGACGGCGATCAACTCCTGTTCGTCCATCAGGGCACGGGAGAGCTATTCTGCGACTACGGCAGGCTGGTCTATTCGGTCGGGGATTATCTCTACCTGCCGCGCGGTACCATGTGGCGGTTAAGCCCGACTGAGCCCACCGCCATTCTGATGATCCAGGCTACCAACACTCACTTTACGGCTCCGGATAAGGGCTTGCTGGGTGGCCACGCGATCTTCGATCCGGCCATGCTGGACACCCCGAAAATGGACGACGCTTTCTGCGTGCATCAGGCGCAGGAGGGCGAGGTTCAGGTCGAGATTAAGAAACGCGGCGAGGTTTCGGTTGCGACCTATCCCTATAACCCACTGGACGCGGTGGGCTGGCACGGCGACCTCGCCCCCGTGCGGATCAATGTGAAGGACCTGCGCCCGATCACCAGCCACCGCTATCACCTGCCGCCCAGCGTCCACACCACCTTTGTGTCGGACCGGTTCGTGGTTTGCACCTTTGCGCCGCGTCCGTTCGAGACCGATCCCGGCGCGCTGAAAGTGCCGTTTTTCCACAACAACGACGACTATGATGAGGTGCTGTTCTACCATGCGGGCGACTTCTTCAGCCGTGACAATATTGATGCCGGGATGATGACGTTCCACCCTTCAGGCTTCACCCATGGGCCGCACCCTAAGGCGTTGAAATCGATGCTTGTCCAGGCCAAGGCGGCCACCGACGAATATGCGGTGATGATCGACACGCGCGATCCGCTGGAGGTTGGCGAAGCTGCCGCGGCCGTCGAGAACACGGCCTATGTGGATAGCTGGAAGACGGCTTGATGGACCTCGACCTCACCGCTGCCGCCGAAGAGGAACTGACCAGGGCCTGCGATCTCAGTTGGCGTGAGCTGGCCAAGGTGGTGCCCTGGGGCGATACCTATGAGGGCTTCACGCCCGGCGGGGGAACCGCTCAGTTTGAACGAAGTTATTTGTGGGCCAACGCGCCGCAGGGCGACATCCTGGTCGAAGTCGTGGTCTATCTGGGTCAACGTCAAGAAGACGGCATCAAACTGACTCGCGTCATAGGGAGACAAACCACATGAAACTGGCATCGCTGAAATGGGGTCGCGACGGTCGTTTGGTGGTGGTCTCCAACGACCTGGCATGGTGCGTCGAGGCGACCAATGTGGCTCCGACCCTGCAGGCTGCCCTGGATGACTGGGACCGTTGCGAGCCGCTGTTGGCAGGGCTGGCTGAAGGCCTGGAGCATGGGTCCATCCCGCGTGTGCGGTTCCACGAGAAGGACGCAGAGAGCCCGCTGCCGCGCGCCTATCAATGGGCCGATGGCTCGGCCTATGTGAACCATGTGGCTCTGGTGCGCCAAGCCCGCGCCGCCGAAATGCCCGCCAGCTTTTGGACCGATCCGCTGATCTACCAGGGTGGTTCCGACGCCTTCCTGGCTCCACGAGACCCGATCCCTTTGGCCGATGAGGCCTGGGGTTGCGACATGGAGGGCGAAATCGCGGTGATTACCGGCGACGTGGCGCAAGGCGCAACACGCGAAGAGGGCTTGGCGGCGATCCGGCTGGTGCTGCTGGCCAATGATGTCAGCCTGCGCAACCTGATCCCCGGAGAGATCAGCAAGAGTTTCGGATTTTTCCAGTCCAAGCCGGCCTCGGCCTTTTCGCCGGTGGCGGTGACGCCCGACGCCCTAGGCGACGCCTGGAAAGACGGCAAGCTGCACGGTGCGCTGGAGGTGGAGCTGAACGGCACACCCTTGGGCGAAGCCGATGCCGGCGTGGATATGACCTTCGACTTTGGCACCCTGATCGCTCATGCCGCCAAGACCCGAACGCTAGGTGCCGGGACAATCATCGGCTCAGGCACCGTGTCGAATCGCGGACCGGACGGCGGCCCCGGCAAATCCGTCGCGGAGGGCGGCGTTGGCTATTCCTGCCTCGCCGAGCTGCGAACCGTCGAAACCCTTGCCCAAGGCGCGCCCATAACGCCGTTTCTGAAGGTCGGCGACCGGGTGCGCATTGAAATGCGCGATGCCAAACGCCACTCCATCTTCGGAGCCATCGAACAGGACGTTGCCGCCCCATGACCGCCCACAGCCCGACAACGGACGAAGCCGCCGCAGTCGGGCTGAAGCTGGATGCCTATCTGCCCTACCGGCTTTCGGTGGCCTCCAACGCCGTCTCGGGCCTGATCGCTCGCGCCTATCAGGACCGGTTTGGCCTAACCATTCCACAATGGCGGATTATCTGCGTGTTGGTCGAGGATGGCCCCTTGACCCAGGGTGGCGTTGTGGCGCGCACGGGCATGGATAAGGTCACGGTCAGTCGCGCCGCCCAGGGCTTGACCAAGCGCCATTTGTTGGATCGCAGCGATCATCACGCCGATGGCCGCAGCCATGTGCTGGCCCTCAGCCGCGAGGGCGAGAGGCTCTATGCCGAAATCGCGCCTCTGGCCCTGGCCTATGAGGCAGCGCTGATCGCGGGCTTAGCCCCCGTGGAAGTCGAACAGCTAAAGCGCCTGCTACACCGCCTGCAAACGGCAGCGGAGCGGCTGTCCGGCGAGGCTGCCCCAAGCTAAGCACCATTGCAAAGCCATAGCCAACACGGCTCCACCGTGGCTAACTCTCTCCATGGCTGAGGAACGCGAAACAACGCAGATTGAGACGCCAGAGGAGACGGCGTCGGGCTTGCCGATTATGCCGGCGGCGGGGCACTTGGCCCTGGCCATGGGCCTGCAGGGTGCGGCGGGAAATCCCGATCTGGCCCAACGCACTGGCGACCTGCTGGCCAAGCAGAGCGCCATGCTCGACGTGCAGATGGAAGACCTGCACGAACAGCGCCTGTTGCAAATCTCACACCTGCGCCTGCGCCGGTGGGGCGAGTGGCTCAGCCTGATCCTGCGTGGCCTGAGCGTGGCGGGCGGTATTGCGGTGGCCTTTGCCCTGGCCGTGGTGATCTGGCAGGCGCGCAACGCCAGCGGCATCATCATTGCGCCGTTCTCGGTGCCTCCCGAACTCGCCGCGACTGGACTGACCGGCGATGTGGTAGCCAACCGGCTGCTCGACCGGCTGGCCGAGCTACAGGACCAGACCGACTCGGCCCGCGCCCCGGAAACCTTCCGCAATGCCGGGGAAGACGAGATCCGGGTCGAGATCCCCGAGACCGGTGTCTCGTTGGGCGAATTGCTGAAGCTGCTGCACGGCTGGCTGGGTCACGAGACCCACATCTCCGGCGACGTGGTGCGGCTGGGTACAAGCCTGACCGTCACCAGCCGCGTTGGCGAAACCGCCGGCCGCAGCTTCACCGGCGACCCGACCAAGCTGGACGACCTGATCAAACAGGCCGCCGAAACCGTCTACGCCAAAACCCAGCCCTATCGATATGGCGTTTACCTGTCGCGAAATGGCCGCAATGCCGAGGCGCTGGAGGTGATGAAGGCGCTCGCACTAAAAGGGCCGGAGAGCGAGCGGGCTTGGGGATATATTGGGTGGGCGTTTGTGGAGCAGGACCGCAACGTCGGAATTCGGATTTTGCGCCGTGGCTTGGAGATAAACCCGAAACTTGCGGCTGGATGGGCTGGACTCGCTGAGTACGAAGCATTCTTGGGGCACGATGAGGCGGCGCTTCGAGCAATCCTTAAAGCTGACTATCTACTGAACGACTCTGGACAAGGGGGCGGGGTCTCAGAGTCTGCTCGCGCACAGGTGCGATTGCAGAATGCCGCCCTACAGGCGGAGACTTTAGGTGATTTTGGAAGAGCCGCCGATATCTGGGGCGAGGTCGCCACGGGCGGCGGGTATAACTCCCTTAATGTCGAAGCCGGGGCTCAGCAGGCTATCAATCTGGCGAACAATCACGACCTTTCACTTTTGAGGGAATTTGGTCGATGGGAGGCTGTCGCGCCGACCCTCAATGGCCCATTTCTGGAGGCAAAGGCAGCGATTGTTGAAGCCAGGGTCACTGGTGAATGGACAACTCTAGTTGCCGAGTTGGACAACCTGGAGACCGGAGCAAGAGGCCGAGGCTTGGTTGAGTATTCCCAAGTTATCTGGGCGACGCGGATTCATCCCTGGAAGGCGGTTGCTTTGGCCATGACGAATAATCCCGAGGCTGCTCGAGTCCTCGCTTCGACTACACCCATTGACTGCTATCCTTGCCTTCGGGCTCGCGGCATTATTGAGTCGGTAAGTGGAAATCATGATCTGGCTCGCCAATGGCTGCAAAAAGCAATCGTGAGCGCGCCATCATTGCCATTCGCATATGAGGAACTGGCGACAGAATTTTTGGTTTCAGGCGACAACAGAAGGGCGCTTGAACTTGGGAAGAAAAGCAAGACGCTCGCACCAGGCTGGGCCGGAGCCGTCATGACCCTCGCAAACATCAATGCTGCCACCGGCGATTGCGAAGCTGCGAGAGCAGCATTCCGTAACGCTCGGCACCTTGCGCCGAAGTGGTCTACTCAGGAAGGTCCGATTTCAAAGTGCCTGAACTGATTAAGGGGCGCTGCTGACTGTCCGAATTAGCGGAGCGCGAATTCCAATCTGGATATCTCATCAGCGATTTGAGCGAATTCGGATTCGGTGGGCGGAATCTCTCCGAACACCTTTCCTTGCATAGCATTGACCCTAGATAACATAGCCTTTCCCGCGTCGTCCGTTCGCCAGGAGAGTTTTTGTTCCAAGGCCTGGAGTCGGCGCCCCAAATCATACAACTGAGCACCCGAGTCGGCCGGCAAAATGACCGCACTGCTGGCGGCAGGCGGCCCACGGCCCTGCGCCATCGCGGCATTCGCGCTCACCAAGCTTCCGCCCAGCACCAGAACCGACAGAATGATTTTCGTGCGCATAACAGTCTCCCATCGGCTTTCGCCGAACCTGCGGCGCATAGAACGCCAGTCTGGGTTAGGGGCCAACCGATTTCCCCTATCAGGTGTTGCAGAGGTGCCTGTTGGGCGAGTGGCTAAGCCCAGCCCAGCGCCTTGGCCCCTTGGTACACTGCAAACGCCGCGCCATAGGCCAGCGCCACCATGTAGCCGAACATCACGGTCGGCCAGAGCCAGCTGTTGGTCTCGCGCTTCACGACGCCCAGGGTCGCCACGCATTGCGGCGCAAACACGTACCACGCCAGAAACGCCAGGCCCGAAGCCAGCGACCACTGGCGCGCCAGGGTGGCCGCCAGGTTCGCGCCATCGCCGCCCACCGCATAAACGGTGCCCAGCGCCGCCACCGCCACTTCACGCGCCGCCATGCCGGGGATCAACGCCACGGTCATCTGCCAATTAAAGCCGATCGGGGCGAAGACCGGCGCGATGGCGCGGCCTATGGTGCCAGCGAAACTGTAGTCGATGGCCGGGCCTACCGCGCCGACCGGGGCCGCCGGATAGGTGGAGACAAGCCAGACCAACACCGTCAGCGGCAAGATGATCCGACCGGCGCGATTGATGAAAATCTTGGCCCGCATCCACAGACTGCGCGCCACATTGATCGGCTCAGGCCGACGATAGGTGGGCAGTTCCATCATGAACGGCTCAGTCTGGCCGCGCCAAAAGAACTTGCGCAGCACAAACGAGACGCCGAGCGCCGAGACAATGCCACTGGCATAGAGGCCAAACATCACCAGGCCTTGCAGGCTGACAAACCCCCACAGCGTGCGGTGCGGGATCATGGCCCCAATGATCAAGGTATAGACCGGAATCCGCGCCGAGCAGGTCATCAGCGGGGCGACCAATATGGTGGTCAGGCGGTCGCGTTTGGAGTCGATTACCCGCGTCGACATGATACCCGGAATGGCGCAGGCAAAGCTGGAGAGCAGGGGGATAAAGGCGCGACCATGCAGCCCCGCCCCACCCATGATGCGGTCCATCAAGAACGCGGCGCGGGCCATGTAGCCTGAATCTTCCAGCATGATGATGAACAGGAATAGGATCAGGATTTGCGGCAGGAAGACCAGTACGCTGCCCACCCCGGCGATCACGCCGTCGACGATCAGATCCCGGAACCAGCCCGGCGGCAAAACTTGCCCCACCAATCCCCCCAGACCTTCAAAGCCTAGATTGATCAGGTCCATCGCCGGTGTCGCCCCGGTAAATACCGCCTGGAACATCACCAGCAATAGCATGCTGAGGATGCTCAGCCCCCAGACCGGATGCAGCAGCACCCCGTCGATCTTGCCGGTCAGGGTGTCGGGGCGTTCAGGCGGACGCACATAGGCGCGCATGATGCGCTGAGCTTCGCGGTGCGCGTCGCGGATTTGAGCGGCGTCCAGCTCACGCCAGTTGTCGGGGCTTACCCGCGCCAAGTCATGGGCTACGGCGTCGACCTGGGCGATCAGCTCATCGATACCGCGCTTGCGGGTGGCCACGGTGGTGACAATCGGTGCGCCGATCTCGCGGCTCAGGCCCTCAATATCGATGCGCAGGCCCTGACGTTGAGCGATGTCGTACATGTTGAGCGCCAGCACCAGCGGACGGCCCACCGCCTTCAGCTCCAGAATCAGCCGCAGCACCAGCCGCAGATTGGTGGCATCGGCCACACAGACGATCACGTCGGGGGGGTTCTCACCGGTCAGGCGACCCAGCACCGCATCACGGGTCACCATCTCATCGGGGCTACGGGCCCGCAGACTGTAGGTGCCGGGCAGGTCGAGCACATGGATCTGGCGACCGGCTGGCGTGGTGATCAGGCCCTCTTTCCGCTCCACCGTCACACCGGCATAATTGGCCACTTTTTGGTGCGCCCCGGTCAGCGCATTGAACAGCGCCGTCTTGCCGCAATTGGGATTGCCGACCAGCGCGACCAGGGCCGGTGCCATCGTTGCGGTGGTCATGATCGGTCCAGCACGAACAGCACTTCGTCAGCATCGCGACGGCGCAGGGCCACGCGCATATCGTCCAGCCGCACGGCAATGGGATCACCGCCGATCGCGCCTTCGTGGATCACCTCGACGTGGGCCCCCTCGACAAAGCCGAACTCCAACAGCCGGCGTTGCAGCTCACTGGCCTCAACCCCATGCTGCGCCAAAGTGCCCTCAGCCCGGACGTCGGTGATGATGCCCCGATCACCAACCTTGGCGGTGCTCAGGCGAATAGGAGGCGCAACAATTCCCATTTGCGAGTGATTATCAGTAAGACGTGGCGAGGTCGAGGCCAAAGGCTTGGGCTTGTGCGGTTGCCCGTCCCGTACTAGTCGAGTGCCGCGTTGCCCCGGTGGTGGAATTGGTAGACGCGCTGGACTCAAAATCCAGTACCGCAAGGTGTGTCGGTTCGAGTCCGACCCGGGGCACCATTTACCTGATCGCTGATGTGCGCGAATGGGTAGAAAACTCCAAGAAAATCAGATATATGTTGGGTGTGAGCGTCACTGACGGTCGCCAGTGTTCGCCGCTGATCGGGTGATTCTGGGGGTCACTTTGGGGGCGTTGGCGAAACACTTGGTTTGGAGTGACCCCCAGCTATGGCCCTATCTGACGCCTCAGTCCGTGCCGCCAAGGCGGCAAACGCGCAATACAAGCTCTTTGATGAGGGCGGATTGCTCCTGATTGTGAAGCCATCGGGCGGGAAGCTCTGGCGTTTTAAGTACCGCTACCTTGGCAAAGAGCAGCAGCTTTCCATCGGGGTGTTTCCCGCTGTCGGCTTGAAAGAGGCTCGCAAGCGCCGGGATGACGCGCGCAAACTTATCGCCAACGGCTTGAACCCGACCTTCGAAAAGAAGCGCGAGGCCATCGCCACTTCGGTCAGTGCTGCGAACACCTTCAAGGCCGTTGCCGAAGAGTTCATCGCCA
>JANPNB010000283.1:0-2622 GCA_031427275.1 Alphaproteobacteria bacterium
GCCCTGATGCACTGCAAGTCTGGCGCAGACCGGGCAGGGATCATGAGCGTCTTCTACCTGCACTTCCGCAAGGGGGTGCCGATCCGCCAAGCGCTAGAGCAGCTGTCGCTCAAATACCTGCACGTGAAGGCCGGTAAGACTGGCGTGCTGGACTATACCTTCGAGCGCTACCTCACCGAGGGCGAACCCAAGGGTCAGAGTTTCTTGGAATGGGTCGATAGCCCGGCCTATGACGAGGCCGCGATCAAAGCCGACTTCCGCTCCAACATGTGGGGTCGCCTGCTCACCGACGGGTTGATCAGACGGGAGTAGGTCCCCTCGACTCGCCACGCCAATTTTTCACCACGAAGGACACAAAGGACACGAAGTTAGAGCACGAAGCGCCTGAGCCCTTCCTTGAAAAGGCTCACATTGAAGTTCATCAGAAATCCCATTCGATATCCTGACAGTTTTAGATAAGTGAGAATTTGCGCCTCATGGAGGCGCGAAAATGCTTCAACAGCTTTGATTTCAATGATCACCGCATCTTCGATGACGAGGTCCAGGCGATACCCGGCATCGAGTTGCGTATCTGCATAGATAATGGGGAGCGGCAGTTGTCGGCGCACCGACAGGCCTCGCGAATTGAGCTCGTAGGCCAAACAATGCTCGTAGGTAGACTCTAGCAGTCCTGGCCCCAGAGCGCGGTGCACGCTCAATCCAGAATCAACAATGGCGCGGGCAATGCCCTCAACGCGGTCGTCCAAAACCAAGCGCCCTTCGTGTCCTTTGTGATCTTCGTGTTTCAATTCTGACCCCGCAACACTTCGCCGCTCAGTGGTGATCGTCGTCCTCGTCGGGGTTCAGCAGCTTGTGCGCATGGATGATGAAATAGCGCATCAGGGCGTTATCCACCGTCGACTGAGCCTTGGCGCGCCAGGCGGCAGCGGCGGCTTCATAGCTGGGATAGGCCCCCACAAGATCAATCTTGGATAGGTCGCGAAACTTGACGGTCTCGACGTCTTCCAGTTCACCCCCGATCACCAGGTGCAGCAGCTGACTATGGGGCATGGCGCGCGCTCCGAGCGTTTATCGTCGCAGATCGATAGGCGAGGTCCGGTGCAGGATCAATGGCGCGAGGCCCTGACCGGCGCAGACCAGGCTGGGTTGCTGCGCTACCTCGCGATTATAGATGAACCCGCGGCCCTTATGGTCACAACAGATCGCGCCGGCTTCGATGGCGATAAGTTCGGCCGCCGCCAGGTCCCAATCGGCCTTGGGGGCCAGGGTGGTTGTCGCATCAAAGCTCCCAGCCGCTACCAGACACATCCGGTAGGCCGTGGAGTTGCGCGACACCACGCGCATGGTCGGCCAAGGGATAGGCCAGGCCGGATGGTCAAACATCGCCTGATCACCGACCATGGCGCAGTCTTCGAGCACGGTGCGGTCGCTGGCCGCGATGCCCTTCCCATTCAGCGTCGCCCCGCCGCCGGTCGTTGCCGCATAGGCTTCATCCACATCCGGCGCGAAAACCACCGCTGCGGTAGGCCGCCCGGCCTCAACGACTGCAATACAGACGCTCCACCAGGGTTTGTCCTTCAAGAACGAGCGCGTGCCATCGATGGGATCGACCACAAAGGTGCGGGTCGCGGTCAGCCGCTGCCTATTGTCGGCGGTCTCTTCCGAGAGCCAGCCATAGTCGGGGCGCGCAGAACGCAACAGCTGGGTCAGCAGAGCATCGGTGGCCAGATCGGCATTGGTCACCGGCGAGTCGCCCGGCTTATAGTCGGTGGTCAAGCCCTCACGTCGCAGCTTCAGCGCCAGGGAACCGGCCTCGCGTGCGGCCTCCAGGATCAGCGCAAGATCGCTCTGATCCTGCGTCATTTCCCAGCTATAGCCAGACCGTCCACGAGGATCGACGGAGAATTGGCCGAGCCCCTGATCTCCAAGTCCGATCCGACAATCATCCGCGCATAGATGTCGATTAGATTGCCCGCCACGGTGATCTCGGCCACCGGATAGGCGATCTGGCCACCCTCGAACCAGAACCCCGCGCACCCCACTGACCAGTCGCCGGTGTTGCCATTTAGCGAGGGCCCAAACATCGAGGTGATGATCACCCCGGTTCCAGCGTCGGCCATCAGCTGGGCCTGATCTTTGGTCCCCGGCAAAACGGTCAGGTTCGAGGTCCCGACCCCCGATGGCCCGGCCGAACCGCGCGAGGCGTGGCCAGTAGAGGTCAGGCCCAATTGCCGGGCCGAGGCCGAGTTCAGCATCCACGTAGTCAGCACGCCGTCCTCAATCAATGACCAAACCCGATTGGCCACCCCCTCATCGTCATAGGGCGATGAACCCAGGCCGCGCATCTTGTGCGGGTCGTCGATTATGTTGATGCCCTTGGCGAAGACCTGGGCATGCAGCTTGTCCTTCAAGAACGACGACCCCCGCGCAATGGCTGGGCCGCTGATCGCGCCGATCAAGGGTCCGATCAGCGAGGTCGCGAGCCGGTTCTCGAAAATCACTGGAGCGGTGGTTGAGGCAATCTTGCGCGCCCCCAACCGAGCGGCAGCTCGGCGTCCGGCCTCCTGACCGATGCCTTGGGCGCCGGGCAGATCGCTGTACCAGCGGGCCGAGCGTCCATCA
>JANPNB010000284.1:0-2561 GCA_031427275.1 Alphaproteobacteria bacterium
TCTATTACGCTGAGCGTATCGCGGGCGTCCACTATGTCTATATGAACTCGGGCATGAAGAATTTCGCGATAAAGCGCCGCGATTTGAAGACTGGTGAAGCAGAACAAACGATTGGCGGATTTGGCGGCGCAACGACCCCGCAAATCTCTCGCGATGGAACGATGGTGGCCTTTATCCGCCGCGTCGGCGCGAAGACGGTACTATTTCGGCAGGATGTAGCGACCGGTCGCCAAATACCAGTCTATGATAAACTCGATCGCGATCTTCAAGCGGACTATATCGCGCAAGAGCATTATTATCCGGCGTTTGGCTGGTTCCCCGACAACCGGCATGTTGCGATCTGGGCGCGCGGCAAGCTGATCAAGGTCGATATCCAGAACGGGCAGACGACGCCCCTCCCCTTCCACGTCAATGCGCATCACCGGCTGATGCCGTCGATCCGGTTCCGGCAGGATGCGGCACCTGAGAATATCGACGTTCGCATTATCCGCGAACTGGCAATTGCGCCAGTAGATGACAAGATCGTGTTTCGGGCGCTCGGCAAACTCTGGCAGCAGGATGTGGCCGGTCACCAACCTCCGTCACGCCTCACATCATCGGGTAATGCCGAATCCGATCCGGCATGGTCCGACGACGGACGCAAGCTTACCTATGTTGCCTGGGATGATGAAACGGGGAGCAGCTTGCGGATCCGCAATGCCGAAACCGGTAAAGAGGTTGTCGTCGCACGATCGCGCGGCATAATCCGCGAACCGCGCTTTTCGCATCGGGGCAATACCATCGCGTTCCGGATCCTAGCTCAGGACTCGTCTATGAGCGGTGTCGCCGAGCGGCCCGGCCTATATGTAACCGACATGTCAGGCAAAAACATGCGGCGCCTGGCCGATGCCATCGAAGTATCGCAATTTGCGCCAGACGACTCTCGAATCTATTTCGTGAGCGAACCCGATACCAAAAGCGGCATGGCCCTTGCCATGCGCAGTATTCGTCTGGACGGCAGCGATCAGCGCGACCATGCTTTCTCCCGAACGTTCGATACAGCCGAGCTTCAGCTAAGCCCCGATCTGAACTGGATCGCATTCAAAGAGTTCAACCAACTTTACCTCACACGCTTCGATAGAGCGGCACAGGCTACGGAAATCAGCGCATCGGGCAACGCACTGGCCCGCCGCCTGACCGAGGCTGGCGGGTATGAAATGAGCTGGGCACACAATTCGTCGCGCCTCTTCTGGATGCTGGGCCGCGACCTTTACGCGACCGAACCTGCAGCGGCAGGCACGGTAACACCCCTTCGGCCCATCACCCTGTCAGTGGAGGCGGACGCACCGCGCGGAACCATCGCGTTCGTGGGTGGGCGCATCATTCCGATCAACGGTCCGGTTATCGAGCAAGGCACAGTTGTCGTCACGGGCAACAGGATTGTCGCCGTCGGCGCTACTGACAAAATTGTCATTCCGAAGGATGCAAAGCGCATTGATGTGCGCGGGAAGACTGTCATGCCCGGTTTTTTCGATGCGCATGGCCATATTGACTGCTGTTACCTCATGGGCGTCATGCCCGACAAACAACCGACGCGGTACGCAGCCCTTGCTTACGGCGTGACAACCAATTTCGACCCCTATTCAAACGATCTCACCAGCTATGAAAGCGCCGAGATGACGCAAACCGGCGAGATCGTCGGTCCGCGCTGGCTGAGTTCCGGCCAGGTAATTTATGGCCGGCCTGGACGCAGTGACAGGACTTATCACAAGATCGAATCACTGGCCGATGCACGCACCATCATCCAGCGCCGCAAGGCATTGGGTCCCTCCATCCTCAAGAGCTACAAGCTGACCACCCGTGAACAGCGCCAGTGGCTCCTCCAGGCCGCACGCGAAGGTGGATATATGGTCGATGTCGAAGGCGCGGGTCATTTCTACGACGATGTGTCGATGATCCTCGATGGACATACAAACATTGAGCATAACATGCCGGTCGCCACCTATTACGACGATCTGCTCCAGCTGTTTCGCGCCTCTGACGTATCAAACACACCAACCCTGATTGTCACCTTCGGGGAGTTGTTCGGCGAAAACTATATCTATCAGCACTACGAGCCCTGGAAGGAACCGAAGGTCCGGACATTCATTCCGGACGTGAACAATGCCTACAACCCCATTGCCGGCGACGGTGCAGCCCCCATGCATGCGCGCGCAATGCAGACCATTCATTATGCCGACGAACTCTATGACATCGGCTTTCGTTCGGTGGCGCGATCAATCAAGCGCCTTGATGATGCAGGTGTAGTCATCAATGTCGGGTCGCATGGCCAGGCGCCGGGTATTGCCATTCACTGGGAAATGGAGCTGCTGGCGCAAGGCGGAATGGCCCCGGGCAGCATCCTCAAGGCGGCAACACTCAATGGTGCCCGCACCTATGGCCTTGATCATCAGCTTGGCTCTCTTGAACCAGGAAAGCTGGCTGACCTGATTGTGCTGGATCGCAATCCACTTGATGACATTCGCAACACGAACAGTGTTCGTTTCACTATGGTCAATGGCCGTCTTTATGACGCCGAAACG
>JANPNB010000285.1:0-1614 GCA_031427275.1 Alphaproteobacteria bacterium
AGAGTGGCGTACTCGCTCATAGACTCTGCGTGTATCCTCTTCGGTACTTTCTGTCTTTCGAATGGTCCATTGCTCTGCAAACTTGTGACTGAGCATTTTTATGATGATCGACGGGATGCCGATGTTCATCATGCCACTGACTTCACCGATACGAATTTCGATCGACACAGCGACGATGGCTTCGTTGGGAGCGAGGATCTGCATCAACTGCGGCTCGGTTTCGTAGCCATCAATCGAGAATTCGATGGCGGCGATGCTCTTCCACGCTTCTTTCAGATCCCGCAACATAAGCTTGAAAAGGCTATCGAGGATCGACTGCTCGATCTCGGTGACTTCGCGCTCTACCTTGGTAAGTGTGCTGACGGAACCGCCCAGCAGCATCTCGAGCATCGGGAAGATCATGGACGGGTTGAGCTCAAGCAGGCAATTGGTGTCGAAGGGCAGGGCCTGCATGGTCGCAACCACGGTAGGAGAAGGGAGAACCTGCTGAAACTCACTGAAGGAAAGTTGTTCCACACTCACCAGGTTGACTACTACATAAGCGCGAAGATAGGCCGATAAGCTGCTGGCGAGAGAGCGTGAAAAAGCCTCGTGCAGGACGTAAATGGAACGGAGCTGATCTTTGGCAATGCGATCGGGGCGGCGGAAATTATAGGGCTGGGCACGACGGGCCAGCTCTGTGCGGCGAGCGTTGGCGCTCGTCTGCTGGAACATATTGTCGATTTCGTTTTGCGAGAGGACACGAGCGGACATCTAATTGAATATCGGAGTGGCGAGAAGTGAGGATGAGTAGGCCAGTTGTTAAAGTGGGAGTAGAGTGAAGACTTTTCACGTACAGAATTTCGGATGCCGGGCTTCGCAAGCGGATGGCGCGGCTCTTGAGGCGAGTCTGTCGGAAAAAGGTCTCACTGCAAGTGGAGACCTGCTGAACGCCGGCTTGGTGGTGTTGAACACCTGCACCGTGACCGCATCAGCCGATCAGGATGTGCGACGAATCATAAGGCAGGTCAAACGCGAAAATCCGGAGGCTAGGATTTTGGTGACGGGTTGTTATGCACAGCGCTCGGCAGACGAGATTGCGGGCCTCGAAGGGGTGAGTTGGGTTGTGGGGAATTCGCACAAGGGAAGCATTGGCGATATCGTCCTCGAGAGTCCAGCGCCCTATCACGCAGAAGTGCATGTAGGCGACATTTTTGCGCAGAGCGAATTCTTCAGTTCGCCTGTCGAAGGGCCGGCAGGCGATCGATCCCGGCCGAATCTGAAGATCCAGGACGGGTGCAACAATCGCTGTTCGTTCTGTATCATCCCGAGTGTGCGCGGCAGGTCGCGGTCTGCAGAGGCGGAATGGGTACTGGCAGAGACGGAGCGGCTGTCGAAGAGCGGCTACCCGGAAATTGTCCTGACCGGGATCAATCTCGGTCGTTGGGGCCGGGAATGGGGTGGCGGGCGGCAACTCCCGGATCTGCTTCGCCGGATGTTGGCCGAGACTTCGATCCGGTCGATACGGCTATCGAGTGTGGAGCCGATGGATTTTACAACGGAGCTGCTGGAGTTGATGGCGGGCTCGGAGCGGATCGCTAAACACGTGCATGCGCCGTTACAAAGCGGTAGCGA
>JANPNB010000286.1:0-6682 GCA_031427275.1 Alphaproteobacteria bacterium
GTCACCATCGACATCTGGTCGAACTTCTCGCTCCAGAGGCCGGCCATAATGCCCAACATGCCCAGGATGGTCGCGGCACCCACGCCAAAATAGAGCACCGCCCACAGATGGGTGATCGGCACATGGGCAAACGGGATCACCACCAGGGCGGTGACAAAGCCCACCAATATGCCGCGCGTCGCCGCGCCCAGCGCAAAAGCCGCCACATGTTCCGGCGGCGTCAAGGGTGGCGTCAGAAAGTCGCCGATCAGCCCGTTCATCTTGGCTTGCAGAAGGCTCGACGACGAATTGGCGAAGGCGTTGTTCAAGATTGCCATCATGATCAGGCCCGGTGCGACAAAGGTGCCAAACTCCACCCCGTGCACCGGCGGCCTGGCCCCTTGGGCGGCCACCACAAACACCATCATATAGAGCAGAGAGGTCACGACGGGTGCCGCCAGTGTCTGGGCCCCCACCTTCCAGAACCGCAAGATCTCGCGCATATAGAGCGTCTGGAAGCCAGCCCAATTGACCCCGTGATAGTCGCGAGGTTGTGGCGGGATGACGGCGTGGTCGGCGGGCATGTCCTTCATGCCCCTGATTTGCCCCTGCGCAGACCCCGACGCAAGGGCCAGAACATCCGACGCTACATCTAGTTCCTGTGGACAGACCGCTAGGCGCCTATTGTGGTCATTAGGGATTTGTTTACGATATGTAGTAGGAACTGGCGGTCGCACCTGCATATCGCCACAAGATATTGATCCCAGCACAACGCGGGGGCGTCGCTGGGACCGTCACAAAAAACGGTGGAGGCAACCATGGGTTGGACTGACGAACGCGTCGAGACGCTGAAGAAACTCTGGCAGGACGGCCTGTCCGCCAGCCAAATCGCCAAGCAGCTGGGCGGCGTAACCCGCAATGCTGTGATCGGCAAGGTCCACCGGCTGGGTCTATCGGGCCGTGCTGCGCCTTCCAAGCCCGCCCGCCCGGTGTTCAAGGCCCCGCGTCCGCAGCGCCCCGTCGCCCAACCGGCCGCCCCGCGCCGCATCGCCGAATTCACCCCAATGGTGTCGCCACCCCAGCCGCCGCCCGTTCGCTATATTGACGAAGCCCCAGGCTCGGCCACCGTGCTGACGCTGGGTGCCCACATGTGCAAATGGCCGATCGGGGACCCGTCCACTGACGGCTTCACCTTCTGCGGTCGCCGCCAGTCCGACGGCCCCTACTGCGTCGAACACGCCCGCGTCGCCTATCAACCTGCCCAAGCCAAAAAGCGCTCCGGCCCGAACGAACTGGCCCGCAGCCTGCGCCGCTACATCTAATCCGTTGGGGATGGGGGCGCGCTTGGCAGGACTCCGGTCTTGCTAGGCGCGCCCTTTTCTTTGGAGGCCGTGCTGTAGTGCAACGGGCAACTTCCTAACTCGCAATTGTTCCTGGCTTAAGATTGCCGAATCGCGCTAATTTATTGAAAGCGATCTCGGCTGGCGTCACGGCGTAGACCAATTGAGTTCGGGAGCGCAACGCGATGGCGAAGAGTATGAGCCAAACTTGAATGGATTAGCGCGATGCTCGAACGAGCCGTGGTTCGAAGACTCGAAGAGAATGAAAATAATGTGATCGATATAGGGCGATTGCTTGACAGTGCACTCTATTACGGAAAAATAAATATAATACTAGAGAATGGAATACTAGAGAGTCTAATTCGAGCAATCGGCGCGGACGGATTGTATAGTCTATTATCAAACAACTCGTTCATTGGTACCTTAACGCTGAGCAAGCAAACTGTTATCGCGCAATCGAATGCAGGTATAGAAAGTTACACGCCCGCTGCATATGCGCTCTACCAAAACACCCCACGAAGTGCGACGAAAATCGATCCTGTTGATTCGGTTCGACAAATATTTTCGCACCCCAATAGCCGGATAGAGATATCGATTCCTGAAGCCAAAAGAATAGTAGCCAGTTGCCGTATTCGTCCAGGTCAAGCGCTCCTCGGTGAGGAAAACTCTACTTGTGCCATTTGGAAGTCCTTATCTACAGATCCAAATATTGTAAGAAACGCCATCAATTCGGTCGCGCATCAGCGACGTTTTTCTGTCAATCAATCGAACCTGAAATCGGTGGATTTATCGCTGAACTACAGCGGACAGAGCGTAAAAGTAGATTCGTCTGTCGATTTGCAATCAATCGTCGTATCTCCAAGTGATGAAAACCCAGTATTTTGGATTGACGTATTTAAGGAAATTGAACGATACCGCACGGATATTGTGTTGTCGCAAGATCTGAAAAGCGATCTCATCGTTGACGATTCGTCTCATGAAATGTCTCTTTTTCACATTGAATCGGTATTGAAGAACTCTTTAGCTGGTCAACGAAATATCGACCAGTTTGAGAGTGCCGTATTCCAGAACGGCAGAACGATCGGCGATGCCTACAATCTGGGAGGCATAACGCTTTCCGAGGCTCTAAGAGTGATTGACAGGGCAGCCAGGTTCAAAAAATTTCTTCATCAAAAGCCTTTCGACGCAAATCTATTGAGAGAATATATAGCCGAGACTAGCGGAGTGAGTAGCCTTTCAAAATTCCCGGGGCGTGAATTGAAATTCCTTTGTATGCAGGGGCTAAATATATTTGCATCTACTATTCTACCGGGAGTAGGCGGCGTGTTAGTGGGCGCCGGATTGGGTGCGGCGGAGACTTTTATTCTCCCGAATCTTGAGAGGGGATGGAAGCCAAACTTATTCGTGGCGGACGTGCAAAGGGAAATCAGGAGACGTCCAATTCTCGAATGATCCAAGACAACTACTCGAAACCGTCGTGCCTATCCTTCGTGTCTTTGTGGTTGAATACCGCGCTTGTGCCGATGTTCAGACCTCGCAGATGGGCCTCCGATGTTCGTGTCCGTTCGTGAGGTTTGTGGACAATCCGAGCCGCGGCAAAGAATTTTCAGTGACAGTGTATGAAATAGGTTCAGCCTAGCCGACCAGACAGGAAATAGACCATCAGTCTCCGAAATCCCGCCGCCGCCTCTGGTCTGCGCGATTGGCCTTGGCGATGGTGATCCAACGCTTCTGATGCACGGCTTTAGCCACAGGGTCCTCGCGGCGCTCCAGATGGGCCAGCTCACGTTGCAATTTGATCCAGCTTCGCCAGCGCGCCTCATCCAGGGCCCCGGCCGCCAAAGCCTCACGAACCGCGCAGCCCGGCTCCGCCTGATGATGGCAATCGCGATATCGGCAGCCCTCGGCGAGGGTGGCGATCTCCCGCTCCAGATCCCCAAAGGTCGCCGATAGGCCCGCCTCGGCATCCCACAGACCCAATTCGCGCATCCCCGGCGTGTCCAACAACAAGACGCCGGAGGTCGTCAGTATCAGCTCCCGATGTGTGGTGGTGTGTCGGCCCCGCGCATCATCCTCGCGGATCGCCTGGGTCGCCATCACGTCTTGTCCCGCCAAGGCATTGACCAGGGTTGATTTCCCGACCCCCGAACTGCCCAACAGCACGGCCGTCTCGCCCGGCTTCAAGAGTCTCGTCAAGGTGTCCATGCCTTGCCCGGTCAACGCCGATACCGCCAAGACCTCGGCCCCGATCGCAATCGATCTAATCTCGTCTAGCGCGTCTCCCACGTCCTCGCAGGCGTCAGCCTTGGTCAAGACCACAACGGGTTTGGCTCCGCTTTCCCAAGCTGCGGCCAGATAGCGCTCAAGTCGGCGCGGGTTTAGGTCGGCGTTCAACGACGCGACCAACAGGGCCACATCGGCATTGGCTGCAACGGCCTGGGCCTGAGGCTGGCCCGGCCCCGCCGCCTTGCGCGCAAACAGGCTCGAGCGAGGCAGCAGATTGTGGATGGTCGCGCCTCCCTCGCCGGGGCGCGCCGCACACGCCACCCAGTCACCGGTCACCGGAAAGCCGGTCTCGCTTGC
Organism: Alphaproteobacteria bacterium; assembly: GCA_031427275.1. Lineage (GTDB taxonomy): Bacteria > Pseudomonadota > Alphaproteobacteria > Caulobacterales > Caulobacteraceae > Phenylobacterium. The sequence continues at coordinate 3,903 of JANPNB010000286.1, forward strand.
CTCACGCGCGAAACGCCCAGAAACCTCGGCGGCGAGCTCACCAAAGTCGGTGGCCAGTCGATACAGGCCACGATGTTGCTGCGTCACTCGACCGGGCGACAGTCCCGTGGCGGCGAAGGATGTAAAGTCGTCTTGGAGCTTGTCGCTCCAACCATAGGATTGGATCACTTGGAATATCCGTCATTGCGTGAAGGTTCGCGCCGACGAATTAACTAGGGTACTATGATACCCAAACGGCGACGCATGCGGGCGGGGTGTTGTGGGAGACAATCATGCTCAAGCCCTCCTTCTGCAGCGGTTAATCCGAAAACCGAAGCTAGGCGGCGATGGGCCGCGCGTCAATCACCGACCGCCTAGATCCGCCCTCGGCCTAATTCCTTCCCGCCACGAAGTGGGGAAACCTACCCCGACAGCGTCTTGGCTGGAGGGTCGATGGGGGTGCGTATCTGCAACGCACTACCCTTCAGACTCTCACCCCCATCGTCACGCGCCGCCTGCGGCATCTTGTGACATTTCCCCCACACGTGGGGGAATCTGAGACGTAAACTAAGGTGACGCTATATGAAATAGCTGCGCAGGGGCGGCAGATTTCGGACCGGTCGCTCGATTTCATACAGTGTCACTGTAACTACCAACTACGCGATGTCACAGTAATTTCTGTCCCCGTAATGTCCTTGTGCTCGCACCACGACGACGGTAGGTCTTGCTCACCTACGACCATCAGATCCGAGGAGTCTCCGATGAAATCCTTCATGTCCGAACCGAAAGGCCCCCATCAACTGGACATGAAGACCTATGCCATCGCAAACCCGGGTCGACGCCGACCCTAGAGACACCAAATCCGCCGGACGGCGGCTTCGTAAGCTTCTATCCTACTATCGACCGCACATTCCGCTGCTTGTGGCCGATCTTGCCTGCGCCGTTCTAGTGGCGGCGACCGCTCTCGTGCTGCCGATCAGTGCCAGCTACGTCACCCGCCAGCTTAACGACCTCAGCGACGTCGTCCTTGTCCTGAACCAGATTTATCTGGCTGGCGGCCTGATGCTGGCCCTACTGGCGGTCCAGGCGCTCTGCACCCTCTTCGTCGACTACCAGGGCCACGTCATGGGCACGAAGATGGAAAGCGCCATGCGCCGGGAGCTGTTCGAGCACTGCCAGAAGTTGTCCTTCAGTTTCTACGACCGCCAGCGGGTCGGACAATTGATGAGCCGGATCACCAACGACCTCTTCGACATCGGTGAACTCTGCCACCACGGACCGGAAGATATCGCCATCTCGGTCCTGAAGTTCACAGGCGCGGTCACCCTGCTGTCGTTCATCGACCTGCCGCTGACCCTGATTATTCTCAGCATCTTCCCGATTGCGGTCATCTACGCGGTCTATTTCAACGGGCGCATGCGGCGGGCCTTGGAGCTAGGCAAGCAGCAGATCGCCGCAATCAACGAACAGGTCGAGGACTCCCTAGCCGGCATCCGCGTGGTGAAGTCCTTTGTGGGTGAGGACATCGAGACCCGCCGGTTTGAGCGGGAGAATGCGCGGTTTTTGGATATCCGGCGCTTTGGCTACAAGAGCGAAGCTTGGTTCTCGGTCGGGATGTCCACCATTGCCCAACTGATCACAGTGGGTGTCATTGTGGCCGGGGCCATCCGCGTCGTGCAAGCGGAGCTGCGGGTGGGCGACCTGCTGACCTTCCTGCTATGCGTGGCCATTCTGGTGGACCCGATCAACCGGACCGTCAACTTCGTGCGGCTCTGGCAGATGGGCTACACCGGCTTTATCCGGTTCATGGAGATCCTGGAGACCGAGCCGGACATCCAGGACCGGCCCGGTGCGCGCGATCTGGCGCGGATCGAGGGTGCGATCTCGTTCCGGGATGTGAGCTTCCGTTATCGCCCGGACGATCCCCTGGTACTCAGCGGCACCTGCCTTGAGATCCAGGCTGGGGAGTTCGTGGCGCTGGTGGGGGCCTCCGGTATCGGCAAGTCGACCCTTTGCTCCCTGATTCCGCGCTTCTATGAGGTGACGGACGGCGCGATCCAGATCGACGGGGTGGACATCCGGGACATCGGTCTCAACGCGCTGCGTCGGAACATTGGGGTGGTGCAGCAGGACGTCTATCTGTTCGCCGGAAGCGTCGCCGAGAACCTGCTCTATGGCCGACCGGACGCAACCCGTGGCGAGATCGAAGAGGCGGCCCGTCGCGCCAACGCCCATGACTTCATCATGGCCCTGCCTCAGGGCTACGACACCGAGGTTGGCCAGCGGGGGGTACGGTTGTCCGGGGGCCAAAAGCAACGGCTGACCATCGCGCGCGCCTTCCTCAAGGACCCCCCGATCCTAATCTTCGACGAGGCCACCAGCGCGCTCGACAACGAAAGTGAGCGCGCCGTTCAGGGGGCGTTACTGGAGTTGGCGAAGGCGCGGACCACCCTAGTCATCGCCCACCGTCTCTCCACGGTGCGTCATGCCGACCGGATCCTAGTGCTGACTGCGCAGGGCATCGCGGAGCAAGGCCGCCACGACGAGCTGATCGCCACCGGCGGTGTCTATGCCGGGCTCTATAGTGTCCAAGCCAGTCTGTAGGTTGTCCGGTCGCTCCATGCCCTAGCTGTCGAAGGTCTTGAACGCAGAGCTCGCAGAGGCTTCGCGGAGGACGCAGAGACAGACTCCCCCCGCGATCTCTGCGCAGACTCCGCGACCTCTGCGTTCCACCTTTTGGTTCGCCACAACGAACCTGCTTGACAAGCCGTCTTAGTCATGTTCCTGTTTCGTTCATGGAC
>JANPNB010000287.1:0-9400 GCA_031427275.1 Alphaproteobacteria bacterium
GTCAGCTATGGTGAAATGGACGCCATCGCCAATCGCTATGCCCACTGGGCCAAGAGCCTGAATTTGCGTCAGGGCCAGACAGTCGCCCTGATCATGCCCAACCGGCTGGAGTACTTTCCGATCTGGTACGGCCTGACCAAGGTCGGTGTCATTACCGCCTTGATCAATAATCAACTGACTGGACAACCGCTCGCCCATTGCTTGAACATATCGGGTGCCGGCCATGTCATCGTCGATGAGGAAACCTCGGCCCCCTTTGAGGCCGTGCGTGGGTTACTGGAAAAACCTATGCAGGAATGGGTGCTGGGCGGTGCCCACGGTGACCAGCACGATCTGACTCAAGCCCTCAAAAGTTGCAGTCAGTTGCCGCCCGATCGCACGTCGCGCGAGGACATGACCGCACGGGATACGGCCCTTTATATCTACACCTCCGGAACTACGGGTCTGCCAAAGGCGGCCCGCATTACCCACGCCCGCGCCCAACTCTATATGCGCGGCTTTGCCGGGGCGACGGGAGCCACGGAAAAGGACCGGATCTATGTTGCTCTGCCGCTCTATCACGCCACGGGCGGCCTATGCGGGCTCGGCGCGGCCTTGCTGAACGGGGGTTCGGTAGTCATCAAAGCCAAATTCTCGGCTAGCCAATTTTGGTCTGACATCACCGCTGAAAACTGCACCATGTTTGTCTATATCGGCGAGCTCTGCCGATACTTAATCAATCACCCACCCAGCGATGGTGAGGTTGGGAACAAGGTGCGCTTAGCGTTTGGTAATGGATTGGGCGGTGACGTTTGGACCCAAATGGTTAAGCGTTTCCGCATTCCTCAGATCTTGGAATTCTACGGCTCCACCGAAGGCAATGTCTCAATGTTCAATTGGGACGGCAAGGTCGGGGCAATTGGCCGCGTGCCAAAGTGGCTGCGCAAGCGCTTTAACATCCGGCTGGTTCAGTACGACGTGGAAGCCGAACAGCCGATCCGAGGCGTAGACGGGGTCTGCCTAGAGGCTGGTTCGGGTCAGGTCGGGGAATGTATCGGTCAGATCGGCGGAGCCGACGCCCGCAGCGAGTACACGGGCTACGTTGATAAGGCGGCGTCTGACCAAAAGATCCTGCGTGATGTCTTCGCGCCTGGCGACGCGTGGTTCCGAACCGGCGATCTGATGAAGATGGACGGCGATGGTTATTTCTACTTTGTCGACCGGATCGGCGACACCTTTCGCTGGAAGGGCGAAAACGTCTCGACCACCGAGGTGGCCGAGCGATTGCAAGCCGCTCCGGGTGTCACCGAAGCCATCATCTACGGTGTCGAAGTTCCGGGCACCGATGGTCGGGCGGGGATGGCCACTCTGGTGGTTTCGCAAGACTTTGATGTCGCAGCCTTTGGCGAATATGTGGCGCGCGAGTTGCCCAGCTACGCCCAACCGGTGTTTCTACGCCTGCTGCCCGAAATCGCCACGACCGGGACGTTCAAGTACCGGAAGATGGATTTGGTGGCCGAGGGGTTCGATCCAAGTCTCGTCAAGACCGCCCTTTTCTATCGAGATCAGGTCGGCGGCTATGTCAGCCTTGAGACTGCTGACTATGCGGTGATCGGAGCGGGACAGCTGCGACTCTAATCACCTGCCCAGAGCCGTCGGACTCGCCTATATCTATGGCCATGTCGACCATTGCCCCCAATGCGCCCTTGAGAGGGGCCGCCGTGATTGCCGACGTGGTCCGTCGACTGCCCGATGCGCCGGGCGTCTACCGGATGATCGGTGAGAGCGATGAGGTCCTCTATGTCGGCAAGGCGCGGTCCCTGAAGAAGCGGGTGATCCAGTACGCGCAGGGCCGGTTCCACACCCAACGCATCGCCCTGATGGTGGACCAGACCCGGTCTATGGAGTTCGTCACCACCAAGACCGAGACCGACGCTTTGCTGCTCGAGATCAATCTCATCAAGCAGATGAAGCCGCGTTTCAATGTGCTGTTGCGCGACGACAAATCCTTTCCCGAAATCGTCATTCGCCGGGAGCATCCTGCCGCGCAACTGCGCAAGCATCGCGGCGCGCACACCATCAAGGGCGACTATTTCGGACCCTTCGCCTCGGCCCATTCGGTGACCAAGACGCTGAATACGCTGCAGAAGGCTTTCCTGCTCAGGTCCTGCTCCGACAGCGTTTATGAAAGCCGCACCCGACCCTGCATGCTGCACCAGATCAAGCGTTGCGCGGCCCCTTGCACGGGCTTGATCAGTCTGGAGGACTATGGCGGGCTGGTTGATCAGGCCGAAGATTTTCTGCGCGGTAAAAGCCGAGCGGTGATGACCAAGATGTCGCAGGCGATGCAGGTGGCCTCCGACGAAATGGAGTTCGAACGTGCCGCGCGCCTGCGTGACCGTATCCGCGCCCTGGCTTCGGTGGCGCAGGAGACCCAGATCAACCCCGAGACTATGGAGGAGGCCGACGTCTTTGCCCTCCACGCCGAAGGGGGACAGGCCTGCGTGCAGGTGTTCTTCTATCGCGCAGGTCAAAACTGGGGAAACCGCGCCTACTTTCCTAGGGTGGATAGGTCCGACACCGATGCTGAGGTGATGAGCGCGTTTATCGGCCAGTTTTACGATGATCGCCCGATCGCCAAACTCATTCTGACCAATGTCGAACCCTATGAGCGTGAATTGTTGGCGGAGGCCTTCGCCTCGAAGGCTGGGCGCAGGGTGGAGATCAACCGGCCGGTGCGCGGTGATAAGCGCCAGTTGGTCGATCAGGCCCTGACCAATGCCCGGGAGGCGCTGGGCCGCAAGATGTCGGAGAGCTCAGCCCAAACCAAACTGCTGACCGGGGTTGCTGAAGCCTTTGGTCTGGAGAGCCCGCCCGAGCGCATTGAAGTCTACGACAACAGCCACATCATGGGCACCAATGCGGTCGGCGGTATGATCGTCGCAGGGCCCGACGGTTTTCAGAAGAGTCAGTACCGCAAGTTCAACATCAAGGGCACGGACCTGACCCCAGGCGACGACTACGGCATGATGAAGGAAGTTCTGCGTCGCCGTTTCACCCGCTTGATCAAGGAGGATGAAGCCGGGGAGGGGGCGCCGAGGCCCGATCTGATTCTGCTCGACGGCGGTGCCGGACAACTGGCCGCAGCCTTGGAGATGGCTGAGGAACTCGGGGTCGATGATGTGGCACTGGTCGGCGTGGCCAAGGGGCCAGACCGCGATGCCGGGCTGGAGCGGTTCTTCATTCCGGGCAAGCCACCCTTCATGCTCGAACCTAAATCGCCCGTGCTCTATTATCTGCAAAGGTTGCGGGACGAGGCCCACCGGTTCGCCATCGGCACCCATCGCGCCAAGCGCAGCGCGGAGATGAAACGCAACCCCTTGGATGAGATCGATGGGGTCGGTCCGGGCCGCAAGCGCGCGCTGCTGCACGCCTTTGGTTCAGCCCGTGGCGTCTCTAGAGCCTCTGTCGACGATCTGGCGAAAGTCGAAGGTGTGAACCTTTCTCTAGCGCAACGCGTTCACGACTTCTTCCGCAAGAGTTAGAGGTCGCACAATGCCCACCCGTTTTGTTATTGTCCTCTTAGCCGCGATCGGCCTTCCCGCGCCGGCGTTGGCCAGTTCAGATGCGGCTTGGTCAACCTTCCGGGCAGACGCCGCAGCAAGGTGTCTTGCGCAAGCAAAGGCAGAAGGGATGAAGTCGCCCCGGGTTGTTGTCCATCCTTGGGGTACCACGAGCCATGGTGTCGTTGTCCTGATTGAGGCGACGGACAAACGTATTTGCCTATATGACAAACATCAAAAGACGGTCGAATTGACGCCGGCCACATGATTTCTGCATCGGATCAGCCATGAAGGCCCTGCCCAATATCCTGTCGTCCGGACGCTTGGTTCTCACACTACTGATGTTTGTGGCCTTGGCTGCAGCGGCGGGTGATCTGCCAATTCTCCGCGAACGCCTAGGATCAGATACAACGGCAATGCTGTTGCGCTGGGGCTTTTGGGCTTTCGTGGTCGCTGCTGTGACAGATTTTTTTGACGGCTGGCTGGCCCGAAAGCTTGATGCCGTGACCATTTGGGGCGCGATCCTCGACCCGATCGGCGATAAGGTCTTGGTCTGCGGAGCCGTGCTTGGCCTCCTAGCCTTGGGGTCACAGCCCACCGTCGTTTTGCCGGCGGCCTTGATCCTGTTCCGCGAGTTTACGGTCAGTGCGCTTCGTGAAGTCGGTGCGGGCAAAGGCGTTAAACTGCCTGTCACTACTCTCGCCAAATGGAAAACGACGCTGCAGCTGATCGCGCTTGGTGCGGAACTTTTGGTCGCCGCTTGGGGGGCTTTTGACCTCAATCCCGGCCAATTAGAATTTGCCACGACCGCCGCCCACGCCCTGTTGTGGACGGCGACCTTGGTCACGCTGATTACCGGCTTCCAGTATTGGGAGCAAACCCGGGTGGCGCTAAAGGGCTAAACCTGCGAGCTCACATAGGGACTGATCAGTCCAAGCGGTGCCGCCGTCGTATTCTTGACCGACCTGATCACTATTCGGCTTTCGATGTTCGAGACCAGTCCCAAGCCAAGGATTTTCTCGCGCAGGAAATCATCGAAGGCATGCATGTCGCGAGTCACAACGCGCAACTCGTAGTCCGCCGAGCCGGTCACGGTGGCGCACTGGACCACCTCGGGCAGTTTCCCGATCGCGCCCTCGAAGGCATCAAGGTTATCCTTTGAAGGCAGGGAGAGCTTGACCGTGCAATAGACTTCGAAACTCAGACCCAATTTCTCGCGGTCCAAGATCGTGACCCGGCGCTGGATGACGCCCGCATCCTCCAACCGCTTTATTCGCCGCCAGCAGGGACTCGAAGACAGCCCAACCCGCTCTGCAATTTCGGCAACTGACAGGCTTGCATCGTGTTGGATAAGGTCGAGGATCTTAGCATCGACGGCGTCTAGGACTTCGGACACGTTTTCCTCCCGCCAAAAGGCCATTTGCGCTTCATTCGTGCCCCATAACCGATAGGGTGGGGCATGACTTGGGCAAGCAATTGCGTTCGTCTTGTATGATCTTGCAAGGGATTTAACGGGGCCGAAAGGAAGAAATTTGCCATGCGGCACGCCGATGTGACGCTAGACGACAAATTCTTGCTCCCACAGGGGCGGGCGTTCATCACAGGTGTTCAAGCCTTGTTGCGCGTGCTGCTCGATCAAAGACGCCTGGATGAGCGGGCGGGGCTGAATACCGCAGGCTTCCTCTCGGGATATCGCGGTTCACCGCTCGGCGGGTTGGATCAACAGGCGCGACGCGCGCAAAAACACCTCGACCAAGCCCACGTGGTGTTCAAAGAAGGTCTCAACGAGGACTTGGCGGCGACGGCGGTCTGGGGGTCGCAGCAGGCCAATCTCTTTCCCGGTGCCAAGTACGACGGCGTTTTCGGGATGTGGTACGGCAAGGCCCCAGGGGTGGACCGCACCGGAGACGCCTTCAAACACGCCAACTTCGCCGGCACCTTTCCCAAGGGCGGGGTTTTGGCTGTGGCGGGCGACGATCACACCTGCAAATCCTCCACCCTACCGTCGCAGTCTGAATTTGCGTTCCAGGATTGCGAGATGCCGGTGTTGTCGCCGGCCGACGTCCAGGAGGTCTTGGACTATGGATTGCTCGGCTACGGCATGTCGCGGTTCTCGGGCCTTTGGGTCGGGTTGATTGCGCTGGCTGATACCATGGACTCCGGTGTCACAATTGACGTCTCCCTTGATCGCCACAAAATCACGATCCCCGCCAATTTTCCGCTGCCGTCTGGGGGCTTGGGCATCCGCCTGAAGGACCAGCCCCTCGACAAAGAGCGTCGGCTTCGCACCCAAAAACTGCCTGCCGCCCTGGCCTTTGCGCGGGCCAATAAGATCGACCGTGTGGTGCTGGCCGCGCCGCGTCCACGGCTGGGAATCGTCTGTCAGGGACAGGCCTATAAGGACGTCATTGAGGCCTTTGCGGCCATGCGGATCTCGTTTGAGGAAGCTGCAAGTCTCGGCGTTGTCATCTATAAGGTCGGCATGCCGTGGCCTCTGGAGCCGCAGGGCTTGAAGGCGTTCGCCGCGGGGCTTGAGACCCTGATGGTCATTGAGCATAAACGCCCGCTGATTGAGACGCAGGCCCGCGCCGTCCTCTATGACCTGCCGGCCCACGCGCGCCCCCGGATCATCGGCAAGACCGACGAAGCCGGGCATCCCCTTCTGTCAGAACTCAGCGCATTGTCGGTTGCCGAAGTGGCGCTGGCGATCGCCGATCGACTTCCCACGGGTCGGCACATGGACCGCGTCAACGACTATTTGGCGCGCGTGTCTGCGGCTTCGATGGCCGCGGTGACCTTGGCAACCGATCAGCAGCGCAAGCCGTTCTTTTGCTCTGGCTGTCCGCACAATACCTCAACGCGTCTGCCCGCAGGGTCGCGCGCCCTGGCAGGTATCGGCTGTCACTATATGGCCAGCTTCTCGGACCCCTCCACCGATCTCAACAGCCATATGGGCGGCGAAGGCCTGTCATGGGTGGGAGCAGCGCCTTTCACCACCGAGGACCACGTCTTCGCCAATCTGGGCGACGGCACCTATAACCATTCAGGCTCGCTGGCCATCCGAGCGTCAGTCGCCGTAAACAGCCACATCACCTACAAGCTTCTGTTCAATGACGCGGTTGCCATGACCGGCGGTCAGGCGGCGGAAAGTGGCTTCACCCCGGCCCAAATCACCCGTCAACTCGCTGCTGAGGGCGTGGCCAAGACGATCATCGTGGCCGATGATGTGTCGCGATATGAGGGGGTCAAGGACCTGGCACCTGGGGTCGAGGTGCGGCCCCGCAGCGAGCTTATGGCCGTCCAGCGCCTGTTGCGCGGTACACCGGGTACCACCGTTCTGCTCTATGATCAGGTGTGCGCGACTGAAAAGCGTCGGCGCCGCAAACGGGGCAAGTTAGTCGCCGCTGAGAAACGCGTCATGATCAACCCCCTGGTCTGCGAAGGCTGCGGCGATTGTTCAAAGGCTTCAAACTGCGTTTCCGTTGAACCCTTCGAGACCGAATTTGGCCGAAAGCGCCGGATCAATCAGTCAAGCTGCAACCAAGACTATTCCTGCCTTGACGGCTTCTGCCCCTCGTTCGTCACGATTGAGGGTGGCGAGAATGCGCAAGGGGCGGCTATGCCCGCTCTGACCGCCGACTCCACGCCCTTGCCGACCTTCGAGGTGCTGGAAGGCGTGCGTAACATCGTCTTCACGGGGATCGGCGGGACAGGGGTCACGACCACCGCGTCAATCCTGGCCATGGCGGCGCACGTGGATGGCCACGCGGCGTCGGTGGTGGATATGACGGGATTGGCCCAAAAGGGCGGCGCGGTTTTCTCCCATGTTCGCATTGGTGAGACTGAAACTACCGTGGTCGGCGGTCGGGTCCCCGCCGCCAGCGCCCATGTCCTGATTGCCTGCGACATTCTATCGGCTGCCGGACCTGACGCCCTGGCGCTCTATGCCAAGGACCGCACCGTGGCAGTAGGCAACCAAGACTTCGCGCCGACGGCCGACTTTGTCACCGATCGGGACGTGCGATTTGACGCGGGCAATATGGGCAGGCGGATTGCTGCTGCGGCCAAATCCTATGATGAGGCCCCGGCTCATCACCTGGCCGAAACTCAGCTGGGCGATGCCATTTTCGCCAATATGATCATGCTGGGATTTGCTTGGCAAAAGGGTTTAGTGCCGGTGTCTAGCCGGGCGATGTACCGTGCCATTCGCTTAAACGGGGTCGCTGCCGACCAAAACCTGCAAGCCTTTGAGCTGGGTCGCAGGGTCGCCCACAATCCAGAGGAGCGCGGGCCTGCCGAAGCGTCTGGCCCAACGCCTGAGACCATGACTTTGGACGCACTCATCACCCATCGTGTCGCCGAGCTCACGTCCTATCAGAACCCCGCCTATGCGGAGCGATACCGCAGGAAAGTTGAGCGGGTGGCCTTGGTCGGTTCGGAGGCCTTCACGCGCGCCGTCGCTATCAATCTCTACAAGCTGATGGCCTATAAGGACGAGTATGAGGTTGCGCGTCTCTATAGCGACGGACGGTTTGCCGCCGAACGGGGCAAGACCCTAAAGGGCGGCAAGGCCAAGGTCTGGCTTGCCCCACCGATATTCTCGCCAAAAGATGATCAGGGTCATCCACGCAAGATCGCGTTTGGCGGTTGGATGTTAGACTACGGCTTTCCAATCCTCGCCAAGCTGAAGGGATTGCGCGGATCCCGCCTCGATCTCTTCGGTTACTCGCAAGAGCGGAGCGTCGAGCGGCAGCTGATTGCCGACTATGAAGCCAGCCTGGACCGGCTGATCGACGGCTTCTCCCTCGAACGGCAATCGCTGGCCATTCAGATCGCCCAACTGCCACAGCAGATCCGTGGGTACGGGCATGTCAAAGCCAAGTCCCTCGAGCAAGCCAAAAAGGCCGAAGTCAATCTCTGGTCAGACTTTCGTAAAGCAATTGACGGTTCATCGGATCAACGATGATGAAAACGCACTCGCCGAGGGTTTGTCCCGCGACGGGGCGGAGACCGGGACCGACAAGCGGTGGTCTGCTGCGAACGGGAGTTTGCAAGGCGCTGCGCTTGCGCTAACCCAATTTAAGTGATGGCGGATTTCGATTTTGATGCGGTGGTGGTCGGTGCGGGGGCCGTGGGCTTGGCCTGCGGCTACGCCCTGTCGCGTCGGGGTCTGGTGGTCGCCGTTCTCGAGGCTGAGCCGATCATCGGCGAAGGCGTCTCGGCCCGCAATTCTGAGGTCGTGCACGGCGGGCTCTACTACCCGACGGGGTCGTTAAAGGCGCGGCTCTGCGTGCAGGGTCGCCGCGCCCTCTATCCATTCCTCGACGCCCACAAGGTCGCCTATGATCGTTGCGGCAAGCTGGTGGTCGCCACCACCCATGAGGAAGAGGCCCGCTTGGACGGCATCATGGCTCAAGCCCTAGCCAATGACGTCGAGGGCATGTCGCGCCTCACCCGCGCTCAGGCGCTGGCCCTAGAGCCCGAGCTCAATTGCCAGGCCGCCCTGATGTCCGCGCAAAGTGGTGTGTTCGACAGCCACGGCTACATGTTGGCCCTGCAGGGTGAAATCGAGGCGGCGGGCGGCGCTGTGGTCACCTCCACCCCCTTCGAAGGCGCCAGTCCCATCGCCGCCGGCGGTTGGTCGGTGCGGGCGGGGGGCGGTGACCCCACTACGCTCACCTGTCGCTATCTGATCACTGCGCCGGGCCTCTCGGCCCAGTCCGTGGCGGCCACCATCGATGGGTTCCCAGCCGCGACAATTCCACCGCTGCACTACGGCAAGGGCGTCTATTTCCGACTGACGGGTAAGGCCCCCTTCGCTCGGCTGATCTATCCACCGCCGATTCCCGGCGCGCTCG
>JANPNB010000288.1:0-6598 GCA_031427275.1 Alphaproteobacteria bacterium
GCAGGCCCAGGCCGAGCGCATGAGCCGCCTGATCGATGACCTCTTGTCGCTTAGTCGCATCGAGCTGAACGAGCACATCGCGCCGGAAGGCGAAGTCGATCTTACCCTCGCCGTAATGGACGTGCTTGATGCCTTCTCACCTGCGGCAGCCGAGCGGTCGGTCAAGTTTGATACCCGCCTCCCGCCTCTGGGCGAAGCTGTCAGCCACGGGGATCGCGACCAGATCGTCCAGGTCATCCAGAACCTCGTCGACAATGCCCTCAAGTACACCCCGACCCGTGGCGCTGTGCGAATTTCTCTGGACGTCGGCGTTTCAGCAGAGGCTGCGGTTCGGCCTCAAGATCCCAACGCGGCCCGACTTTCTCTGCTAACCCCCGATCAAGGTCCGGAGCTCTATTCCGTCGTGCGCGTAACCGATACCGGCCAAGGCATCGCTCGGGAAAACCTGCCACGACTTACGGAGCGCTTCTATCGCGTAAAGGGCCAGAAGAGCGGGGAGCGAGCCGGAACCGGTCTGGGATTGGCTATTGTCAAACACATCGTCAACCGCCATCGCGGCGGGATGATTGTGGAAAGTCTAGAGGGTCGCGGCACGACATTTTCCGTCTACATTCCGAGCCGACCGACCAGAGAGTCGACCTGAACCGACCATTGTTACAAAACTGTCGCGAAACTGTCTTATGTGCTGCGTCATCGCGTTGCAGAGTGTTGTCGATCAAACTGATCGATCGCGCTTTGCCCCCATTGAGCTATGGACCTCGACAGCAAATGCTAACTTGGGTCGCCCTTGTCGCGTTGGCCTTGTTCTCCGGAGCCACGTTCTTTGCGGCCCGCCGCAAGGCGCTGGTCGTGGCGGACGGACGGGCCGCGAACATGCATTCCTTACCCGGCTATTATGGGAGCTTCGTTGCGCTGTGGGTTGGTGTCCCGGCCGCTCTGATCTTGCTCATTGCGGCGCTCTTCGGGTCAAGGGTTGAAGAAGCCGTATTGCGGGCAAGCCCCCCAACGGCGGTGCAGGCCATGGATGCCCAGGCGCAGACGGTGTTTTTCGACGATGCGCGCGCCCAGACGCACGGTGGTCAGGCCAGTCAGACCGATTATCAAGGCCAGCTTGCGACCGATCTGCGGGCTACCGCTGCAAGATCCAAAAGCGTCTCCCAAACCATCGGCTACGGCGCGCTAGCTTCGGCCAGCCTTGTTGCGCTGGCTGGGTTGTTGATCGCCTATCCAAAGATCCGGCCCGACTTTCGCGCGAGGAACCGGGTTGAAACCTGGATCGCCGTGCTGTTCATTGCATGCTCGGTCACCGCGATCCTGACCACACTCGGCATCGTTGCCTCGCTGGTCTGGGAGAGCTGGCGCTTCTTCCAATCCGTCTCGCCAATCGATTTTCTGTTTGGCTTAGAATGGAACCCGCAGATCGCCATGCGATCAGATCAGTTCGGATCCAAGGGTGCATTTGGGGCCGTTCCGCTGTTTGCCGGCACCTTCTTGGTGATGATGATTGCGATGCTGGTTGCCGCACCCATCGGCCTCTATTCGGCGATCTATCTGTCGGAATATGCGTCCCCCTGGACCCGGGCGGTAGTCAAACCGATGCTGGAAATTCTGGCTGGCGTGCCGACTGTGGTCTACGGCTTCTTCGCTGCCCTCACGGTCGGCCCACTTTTCCGCAGCTTCTTTAACTGGCTCGGGTCCCTGATGATCGGCGGTCCCTTGGACGGACTGGGAATGTATCTGGCCCAGGTGCAAAACCAGATGGCCCTGGTGGCTGGTGCCGTCATGGGCATCATGCTCATCCCCTTTGTCTCGTCGCTCTCCGACGATATCATCAATGCCGTGCCTCAGACTCTGCGCGACGGCAGCCTAGCGATGGGCGCGACGCGTTCTGAAACGGTCAAGCTCGTGGTTCTTCCTGCGGCCTTGCCGGGCATTATGGCCGCCCTTCTGCTGGCTGTGTCGCGGGCCGTTGGCGAGACGATGATCGTCACCATGGCTGCGGGCCTGCAGGCCAAGACCACACTCAACCCACTCGACACGGTCACCACCGTGACCGTTCAGATCGTCACCCTGCTGACCGGTGACCAAGAGTTTGACAGCCCTAAAACGCTCGCCGCCTTTGGTTTGGGTCTCACGCTATTTGTGGTCACCCTGACCCTAAACATCATCGCCCTGCGCATCGTCCAGAAGTACCGAGAACAGTATGACTGAGTCCGTTCAGGCTATGCCACCAACGCTGCGCCAGCGGGTCGAGGCGCGGTTGAAAACCCGCCACGCCCAGGAAATGCGCTTCAGAACCTATGGTCGAGTCGCCATCTTGGTCGCCTTGGCGTTCTTGGCGATATTGCTAGGGCGGGTGATCAGCCAAGGCTATTCGACCTTCATCGACTATCAGATGACCGTCCCGGTCTTTGTTGACCCCGCACGGGTCGATAAGGCCGATATCCCAGGGGCAAATTTCGATCTGCTGATTGCCGATCAGATGCTGGTCCGGCTGGGCGTCAAAGACGACGATTTCGGCAGCAAATCGGGCAAGGTCATGGACCTGATTTCCAATGATCTCGGCTTTAAGCTGCTCGACCGGGTCAAGGCTGATCCCTCGCTGATCGGTAAAACCGTCAAGATTAGTGGCCCTGTAAAGTCTGACGGCGGTCTCTATTTCAAGGGCGAGATGAAGCGCTCGACCCCGGAGGAAGAGCGCAAGCTCGACAACGAACAGCTGGGCTGGCTAGACAAGATGCAGGCGGCTGGACTGATCAAGGGCGGGTTCAACACCGGCTTCTTCACGCGTTCAGACTCCACCGAACCTGAGCAGGCTGGCGTGCTTGGCGCGGTGGTGGGTTCCGCAATGATGCTACTGGTGACCGCCGTGCTGGCGGTGCCGATCGGCGTGATGGCCGCCACCTATCTTGAGGAATTTGCGCCTAAGAACCGCTGGACCGACGTTATTGAGGTCAACATCAACAATCTCGCGGCCGTGCCCTCAATTGTTTACGGGCTGCTGGGCTTGGCGGTCTTCATTAACTGGCTGCATGTGCCCAGGTCTTCTCCCCTGCTGGGGGGTCTGGTCCTGGCCTTGATGGCATTGCCGACCGTGATCATTGCAACGCGGTCAGCCTTGCGCGCAGTCCCGCCTTCGATCCGCGAGGCCGCCCTCGGGGTTGGCGCGTCGCGAACCCAGACGGTATTCCACCACGTGCTGCCCTTGGCGATGCCCGGTGTGATGACGGGCGCGATCCTGTCCTTGGCCCATGCTCTGGGTGAGACCGCGCCGCTGCTCATGATCGGCATGATTTCCTTCGTGCCGGGGGTGCCGGAGTCCTTCACAAGCTCAGCCACGGTGCTGCCTGTACAGGTGTTCATCTGGGAAAATGCCTCCGAGCGCGGCTTCCACGAACGCACAGCCGGCGCAATTATGGTGCTCTTAGTCTTCATGATCGTCATGAACCTGGCCGCTATCATCGTGCGCCGCCGATTTGAACGCCGTTGGTGACTTGATGACTTTTCGACAATTTCTGGGACCCTCAATGACCCTGCAACGTGACGGCGCCCTGGCGAGCGATGTATCACCCTTGGCCCCCGTGGCGCTTGATCGTGGCCACGGGGGGCCCGAAGCAGCGCAGATCAAGATCCGCGCGCGCGACATCAATGTATTCTATGGCGAGAAGCAGGCGCTTTTCGACGTCGGGCTGGATGTTCCTGAACGCGCGGTCACGTCACTTATCGGGCCGTCGGGCTGCGGCAAGTCGACCTTCCTGCGCTGCATCAACAGGATGAACGATACGATCCCCGGTGCTCGCGTCGAAGGTCGCATTGAGTTGGACGGCGAGGACGTCAATGACAAGTCCATCGACCCGGTGGTGCTGCGCGCGCGGGTCGGCATGGTGTTCCAGAAGCCAAACCCGTTTCCCAAGACGATCTTTGAGAACGTCGCTTACGGGCCTCGCATCCACGGCATTGCCAACGGCAAGGCTGAACTCGAAGCGATCGTCGAAAGCTCCCTAAAGCGCGCGGGTCTGTGGAAGGAAGTCTCCGACCGGCTGCATCAACCCGGAACCTCCCTGTCCGGAGGCCAGCAACAACGCCTGGTGATCGCGCGTGCCATTGCCGTCAGTCCAGAAGTCATCTTGATGGACGAACCCTGTTCGGCTCTAGACCCTATCGCCACCGCGCGGATCGAAGAGTTGATCGATGAGCTTCGCAATCAATACTGCATCGTCATTGTGACCCACTCGATGGCTCAGGCCGCTCGCGTGTCTCAAAAGACCGCATTCTTCCATATGGGCAAGCTAGTGGAAGCCGGGCCGACCGGTGAAATATTCACCAACCCGCACGACACCCGAACTCAAGATTACATCACTGGCCGTTTCGGCTGAGGGCTCCGCCATGAACGAACACATCGTCAAATCCTACGAAGACGAACTCAATACTCTAACGGCCGAGTGTGCCCGGATGGGCGGGTTGGCTGAGGCCCAGGTCGCCGACAGCCTGGATGCTATCGTCAGGCGAGACCCGGAATTGGCGCTACGAGTCATTGGGCTGGATGAAAAGCTCGATGTCCTGGAGGCCGACATCGAACGCAAGGCCATACGCCTGATTGCGCTGCGCCAACCTATGGCCAACGACCTGCGTCGCACCGTGGCGGCCATGAAGATCGCGACCAATCTTGAGCGTTGCGGCGACCTCGCCAAGAATATCGCCAAGCGCACCATGATCTTGGTCGAGGCCGAACCCATGACGCCACTCACCCGTTCGATCGAGCGGATGGGCCGCTTGGTCTTGGGGCGACTGAAACAGGTTCTGGATGCCTATACCGGCTCCAACGACCAGCTCGCCATCAGCGTCTGGGAGAGCGACGACGAGGTCGACGAGCACTATAACAGCCTGTTTCGCGAACTGCTGACCTACATGATGGGCGATCCGCGCACGATCACCGCCTGCGCGCATCTGTTGTTTGTCGCCAAGAACATGGAACGCATCGGCGACCACGCCACTAACATTGCCGAGATCATTCACTACGAGATCACCGGCAATGAAATGATCTCAAGCGACAGGCCCAAGACCGACGCTTTGGCCATGCCCGGGTCCCCAGCGTGATCCCTCAAATCCTGGTGGTCGAGGACGAGGACGCGCTATCGACCCTGTTGCAATATAATCTCGACAAGGAAGGCTACGACGTCATTCTGGCCGCCGACGGCGAAGAGGCGCTGACCCTAGTTTCCGAAAAGCTGCCAGACCTGGTGGTGCTCGACTGGATGCTGCCCAAGGTGTCTGGCATTGAGGTTTGTCGCAGGCTGCGGCAGAGAACCGAGAGTCGAAACCTGCCGATCATCATGCTCACGGCGCGCGGCGAAGAGAGTGACCGCATTCGGGGCTTAGATACCGGAGCCGATGACTACATCGTCAAGCCCTTCGCCATGAGCGAGCTTTCGGCTCGGATCCGCGCGGTGCTGCGCCGCATTCGACCCGGCTTGACCGAAGATAAGGTGCGGTGCGGTGATTTGGTCATGGATAGGGTCGCCCACCGGGTGAAGCGCTTGGGGACTGAAATCCATCTCGGGCCGACGGAATTTCGGCTGTTAGACTACTTCATGCAGCACCCGGGTCGTGTATTTTCCCGAGAGCAACTGCTGGACGCGGTCTGGGGCACCAACGTCTATGTCGAGGCCCGCACCGTCGACGTCCATGTGGGTCGCCTTCGCAAAGCGATCAACCTGGAGGGTGCTGATTTCGACCCCATCCGAACCGTTCGGTCCGCAGGTTATGCGTTGAATACTGACGCTTAAGATTGCCCGGTTGACCTGCGGCCCCACAGGCGCTTAAGCGCGGGACCATGAACATCCTTCTTGTCGGTTCCGGCGGCCGCGAACACGCACTCGCCTGGAAGATCGCGGCCTCGCCTCTTCTGACCCGTTTGGTGATGGCACCAGGCAATCCGGGCATGGCGACCCTTGGCGATATCCGGGCTGTCAAACCTACCGATGTCGCAGCCCTTGTCGCCCTGGCCCAGGAGATCATGGCCGATCTGGTGGTCATCGGACCTGACGCCACGGTCGAGGCCGGTCTTGCCGATGCCCTGGCTGTGACCGGCATCCCCTGCTTCGGCCCTGTCGCCCAGGCGGGGCAATTGGAGAGCTCCAAGGCCTTCACCAAGGCCTTCTGTGACCGGCACGGGCTACCGACCGGCACCTACGCGGTGTTCGAGGAACCCGCCGCCGCGAAGGCGGCTCTGGCGCGCTTCAGTCCGCCCTATGTGATCAAGGCCGACGGCCTAGCTGCTGGCAAGGGCGTGGTGATAGCCGAAAACCTATCGAAGGCAGAGGCGGCCATCGACGACTGTTTGGGCGGTCGCTTTGGCACTGCGGGTGCGCGGGTGGTGCTCGAGGAATTCCTGGAGGGCGAGATCGGTTCCCTGTTCGCGATCTGCGACGGCAAGACCTCAATGGTCTTCGGCGAGGCTCAGGATCACAAGCGCGCCTATGACGGCGAACAAGGCCCCAACACTGGCGGTATGGGCACCTATTCGCCAGCGCCTGTGTTCACGCCGCAACTGATCGACCAGGTCCGAACCCGCTTGGCTGAACCCGCCTTTGCCGGG
>JANPNB010000289.1:0-1877 GCA_031427275.1 Alphaproteobacteria bacterium
AGGCCCGCTGATGGACGGCATGAACGTGGTCGGCGACCTGTTTGGCGCAGGCAAGATGTTCCTGCCCCAGGTGGTGAAATCGGCCCGGGTGATGAAGCAGGCGGTGGCCTATCTGATGCCGTACATGGAGGCCGAGAAAGAAGGCAAGCCGCGCGAACATGCCGGCCGCATCCTGATGGCCACGGTCAAGGGCGACGTGCACGACATCGGCAAAAACATCGTCGGCGTGGTGCTGCAATGTAACAATTATGAGGTGATCGACCTAGGCGTCATGGTCCCGGCCGACCGGATCCTGGACGAGGCCAAGGCGCACGAGGTCGATATCATCGGGCTTTCCGGTCTGATCACGCCCAGCCTCGATGAGATGGTCTATGTGGCCGGCGAGATGGAGCGGCGCGGCTTCACCATCCCCCTGCTGATCGGTGGCGCGACCACGTCCAAGACCCACACCGCCGTCAAGATCGAGCCCGCCTATAGAGCAGGATCGACCACCTATGTGCTGGACGCCAGCCGTGCGGTCGGCGTGGTTTCAGGCCTGCTTAACAAGAGCGAACGGGGCCGCATTCAGGCCGAAACACGGGCCGACTATATCAAGGTGCGCGAACAGTTCGCCCGCGGCCAAACCAACCGCGCCCGCGCCACATTGGCCCAGGCCCGCGCCAACGGCTTCAAGCCCGACTGGGCAAGCTATGATCCGCCCAAGCCCAGCTTCATCGGCACGCGGACCTTTAGCGCCTACGACTTGGCCGACCTGGAGCGCCATATCGACTGGAGCCCGTTCTTTGCGGCCTGGGAGCTGATCGGCCGGTTCCCGCAGATCCTGACCGATGATGTGGTCGGCGAGGCGGCGACTGATCTCTACAAAGACGCCCGCGCGATGCTGGACAAGATCATCGCCGAGCAGTGGTTTGAGGCGCGCGGTGTGGTGGGCTTCTGGCCGGCCAATTCCGACGGCGACGACATCATCGTCTATACCGATGAGACCCGCACGGTGGAGCTGACCCGGTTGCACAGCCTGCGCCAGCAGATGCTGAAGACCAGTTCCCAAGAGGACGGCGGCCGCGCCAATGTGGCCATGGCCGATTTCATCGCGCCCAAGGGCACCAAGCCCGACTGGATCGGCGGCTTTGCGGTGACGGCGGGGCACGGCGAGGCGGAGGTGGCCGCGGCGTTCAAGGCCAAGGGCGACGACTATAACGCCATCCTGGCCTCGGCCCTGGCCGACAGGCTGGCCGAAGCCTTTGCCGAGACGCTGCACCGCCAGGTGCGCGCGGAACTGTGGGGTTACGCGCCAGACGAGCCGTTCGATATCGACGCCCTGATCGCCGAAAAATACCGCGGCATTCGCCCGGCACCCGGCTATCCGGTGCAGCCCGACCATACGGAAAAGGGGCCGCTGTTTGAGCTGCTGGACGCGACGGCGCAGACCGGGCTGGAGCTGACGGAGAGCTATGCCATGACGCCGACGGCGGCGGTAAGCGGGCTCTATTTCGCCCATCCAGATAGCCACTATTTCGGGGTCGGGCGGATCGAGAAGGACCAGGTCGAAGACTATGCGCGGCGCAAGGGCTGGGAGCTCAAGACGGCGGAGCGGTGGCTGGGGCCGATATTGAGTTACGAGCCGGTGCGGTAGGTTCGGGGAAGAGCTGGTCCACGAACTTCACCAACGGGAACTCCATTCCTCCCCCAGCGCCAAAGGCGCGGTTTGGGTGGAGGTGGATCGAAGGGCTGGAGGGGTGTTCAACCGGAAAGATTGCTGACAGATCAGACCGGGATGATCCCTGACAGATCGGGTTGAGCTTCCTGCGCTTTGCGTAGCCTTTGGCGTAGCGGAGCAAAGCGTAGGAAGCGGCGTTTGCGTTGGTTGATGACCCCGA
>JANPNB010000290.1:0-3414 GCA_031427275.1 Alphaproteobacteria bacterium
CGCATGGTGGGGCTGGCGGTGCACATCGGCAGCCAAATCCGGGAACTGGGGGAATTGCGCGCGGCGTTCGAGCGGATGCGGGCGTTGATGCGACCCTCGGCCTGTACCTCACGAAAAAACTGTGCCGGGCTTGTGCGCTTCTTAGGCGCAGCCGACGTTGTCGCCAGGGGCGATGACGGCGCGAGTACAGCAGCGGTCTTTGCCGCGCGGCTTCGCATTGCTTGCGGGGTGGAACCCGGTTTCCTGGCCATCGAGGGGTCTCGACACTCTCTTCTACAAGGGCAACGACATCGCCCGGCTGCTACATAGTTACGAATTGGCAGGAGTGGAGGGACTCGAACCCACGACCCTCGGTTTTGGAGACCGATGCTCTACCAGCTGAGCTACACTCCTACATCGCCCTGCCTTTTCAGGCCTGACCTCTAGTAAATTGACAAATTGCCGGAGGGCCAATGACCCCGGCGGCGCATTTGTCTTGTCACCAGAGCCGGGTCGTTTAGCAGTGGCCTCGGTTGGGGGCAAGGCCACCGCAGTGTGATCTAGCTATGTTCCGAACCCAGCGAGGATTTGGTGCCAAAGCTTGGACCATCGGAACGCGCCGCGACCGCGGGTCATCACGATTGTACCCTCCAGCATCATTCGGCGCTTCACCAACAAAGGCAGAGCAGTATCAAACTCGTCAAGAATAGCCTCTGCCCATGCGGGCAAAGTCAACGAGTCCAACCCTGAAGCCAAGCGCAACTGAATGGTCGCGACATCGCGGTAAAGCGTTGGATGATCATTATGGGGCACAAATTCGACCGAACTGAAGCCGCAGTCGCGAGCCACACCCCGGATCACTTCCTGGGAAAACAACCACTTGTCATCCATTGCCCGAAAGGCCGCTGTTGTCGGATCGGGCTGGGTACGTGCGGCAATGTCTGCCGATACTTCTCGCAGAGCAGACTCAACAGCGGCTTCAAGAGGTTCCCCTCGAAGTGTGGCCTACGCCAAAATACTCTGATAGGCTAAGCGGATTAAGCCGTAGCCGTCGAACGGCTCCAAGAATATAGCCACTCCGCCCGGCTTTAGAGCGCGCGCGGCAGCCAATAGAGCTTGGGCAGGTAGGGTAAGGTGGTGAAGTATGGCCGACCCCGTCACCAGATCAAATGCCCCAGCTCTGACGTCATTGCTCATCGCATCCATCACAGTGCACACCACTCGGTCCTCGGCTTGGAGCGCTGGAAGACTGTCGGCCAGGATTGCTAAGAGTTCGCCGGACAAGTCCGTCGCCACCACCCGAGCCCCGGGAAAGTGCCGCAGACACGGCACCACCGAATTCACCCCTGATCCACTGCCGAGATCGAGGATCAACGGCCGCGCCGCGACCTTTGCGCCTGTCTGAGTCAGGGCCTGCTGGAACAGCGCCTCAAAATGATCGCTGGCCGCATATCGCAGGTGATACTCACCAGCCTGCGCTCGAAACTGGTCAGAGATTGTTGCAACCGACGTATCCTCGGCAATGAACCAAAGTGGGCCTTCGGAACCCGACGCCCGGAGAACGCGCGACAATCTCGATTTGAATAGAGACCTCGCCCAAGCTGGCGGTGACGAGATTTCAGACATCGCCGACTCCAATTTGAACGGTGAACTAGCGCGCCTTAGAGCCGGCTGGCCAGCAGAAAACGCGTGGCCGAATTAATGGTGACGGCATCCGCGTTTTGGGTTTCCCGCCTGATAGTGTTCGACATAAGCTCACGATCGACAGAATGGGAAATCGACCATGAGACGACTATTTGCTGCCCTGATCTTGTTGAGTGCGATATCGACACCAAGCCTAGCCCAGCCGGGAGCCGAGCCGCCGCCACCCGGAAGTTATTGGCAGTCCTGCCAGAGCGTCGCCGTGCAAGGCTCAGGTGCAGATGCAACCCTCAGCGCTCAGTGTCGCACCCGCGAGGGTCAATGGCGTGCCACCAACCTTCGATATCGACAGTGTCGCTATGAGATAGAGAGCATAAACGGTCAGCTCAGCTGTGGAGGGCTTAGTGAGCAAGGCTCGACCGCGCAGCCGATCGCTGCTGAGCTGCCACAAGGCAATTACGCCAAGTCGTGTCGAGGTGCCATCGCCCAAGGGTTCGGTTATGAGGCCGCGCTTTCGGCACAATGCCAAACCCGCGACGGGCGCTGGCGATCGTCCACTCTGCGTTATGCAAACTGCCGTTTCGGCATCGAGAACATTGATGGACAGCTGACCTGCGCCGCGCAGGGACAATCGATCCCTGCCGCGAACCAACAAGAAGTTCCGCCGCCCGGGAATTATTGGCAGACCTGCCAGAACGTGGTGATTCAGGGTTACGGGCGCGATGCGACGCTAAATGCTAGGTGCGAAACACGCGATGGTCGCGCTCGCTCCACTAGCCTGCGCTACAAGAACTGCCGCAATCCGGTCGAGAATATTGACGGTCAACTGATCTGCGAGAACGGCGGTACTCGCCCGCCCTACGGGTCGGGATACGGACAAGGCGGGAATGGATCAAACGGCTACAGTTCTGAGGGATATGGCGAAACCATCACTCTATTCGAAGGCCCGAACTATGCGGGCGCGCCTTTCACCAGCGATCGAGAAATCACGAACATACCGCGCCAGTACAACGACCGCGCGCTGAGCCTCCGAGTCGGGCGTTCGGTGTGGCAGGTGTGCAGCGACAGCGACTTTCGGGGGCATTGCGAAACCATTGATCGAGATGTCCGCGATCTTCGCCAGTACGGTCTTGGCCGCTCAATCAGTTCAATGCGACCGATAGATTAGAATGGAAAAGCGGGCCGCAGGTTGCTCGATGCGGCAGCGGCCCACTCGGTTTAAGCTCGACGAATTAGGCGCAGAAGCAAAAGCAGGACCACGGCACCAACGGTCGCACCAACAATGGAACCGACAACGCCGCTGCCGGCGAACAAGCCAAATTGGCCAAACAGCCACCCGCCGATGAAAGAACCTAGTATGCCGACGACGATGTTCCCCGCTATGCCAAAGCCATAGCCCTTGACGATAACGCCCGCCAACCAGCCAGCGACAGCGCCGACCAACAACCAGATAATCAAAGTTTCCACTGACATGTCACACTCCATGATCGGCACAGCGCCGATGCGGACGGGACACAGTCACCGTCTAAATAGCAACACGCGCCAAGCGAGACCTTGGTTCCCTCAACAATTTGGATCACCCAACAGAAAGGGCCGCCCGGGTTTCCCTGGGCGGCCCTTGATGTGTGTACTCCCTCCCCTTCATGGGGAGGGACAGGTCGGCTTGCCGACCAGGGTGGGGAGGGATTACTCGACGATCTTGGAGACGACGCCCGAGCCCACGGTGCGGCCACCCTCGCGGATTGCAAAGCGCAGGCCTTGGTCCATGGCGATCGGGGTGATCAGTTCCACGTC
>JANPNB010000291.1:0-7676 GCA_031427275.1 Alphaproteobacteria bacterium
CGCAGCTTGAAGCCGGCGATGGAGTTGCGGGCCTTGGTCGGCTGCGGCTTCTGGCCGGCGATCGCCGCCAGGTCCGCGATGGCCGAGTTGATCTTCTTGGAGTCGGCCACAGCCTCGCCGATACCCATGTTCAGGACGATCTTGTCCAGCTTGGGGATCTGCATCTCGTTGGTGTAGCCAAACTGTTCCTTCATCACCGCGCGGATGCGCTGGCGATATTCGGACTTCAGCCGCGGCTCGTAAGCTTGCTCAGCCATTGATCACCTCACCGGTCGTCTTGGCGACGCGGACCTTCTTGTCGCCATCGACACGGAAACCGACGCGGGTCGGCTTACCCTTGGAATCCACGATTGCGACGTTCGAGACGTGCAGCGCGGCTTCCTTGCTCTTGATACCGCCCTGGGGATCGGCTTGGGTCGGACGGGTGTGACGCTGAACCAGGTTCAAGCCTTCCACGACGACACGCTCTTCCTTGGGCATAACCTTCAGGACGGCGCCTTGGCGGCCCTTGTCCTTCCCGGCGAGGATCACGACGCGATCCCCCTTCTTGATCTTCGCGGCCATTACAGCACCTCAGGCGCGAGGGAGATGATCTTCATGTGGTTCTTGGCGCGCAGTTCACGGGGAACCGGGCCGAAGATCCGCGTGCCGATCGGCTCGCTTTGCTTGTTCACGATCACCGCGGCGTTCTTATCGAAGCGGATAACCGAACCGTCCTTGCGCTTGATGGCGGAAGACGTGCGCACGACGATAGCTTGCAGTACGTCGCCCTTCTTCACGCGACCGCGCGGAATGGCTTCTTTCACCGAGACGACGATCTTGTCGCCGACGCCGGCATAACGACGTCCGGCACCGCCCAACACCTTAATGCACATCACACGGCGTGCACCGGAATTGTCGGCGACTTCAAGGTTGGTCTGCATCTGAATCATGGATCAGCCCTCCCTTACGACGCTTGCGGGGTACTGCCCACGGGCAGCACCTCCCAGGTTTTGGTCTTCGACTTAGGCGCACATTCGATGATGCGCGCGCGGTCGCCAGCCTTGTAGGCATTGGTCTCATCGTGGGCGTGATACTTCTTAGACCGACGGACGGTCTTCTTAAGCACCGGATGCAGGAAGGTCCGCTCGACCTTCACCACCACTGTTTTGTCGCCTTTGTCGGAAACGACGAGGCCTTCGAGAATTCGTTTCGGCATATCGTCGGCTCCTTAAACCGTGGCCTGCTTAGAGCGCAGGACGGTCTTGATCCGGGCGATGTCCTTGCGGACTTCGCTCGAACGATGGGTCTTCTCGACCTGGCCTGTGGCAGCTTGGAAGCGCAGGTTGAACTGCTCTTTCTTCAAGCTCAGCAGATTTTCGCCGAGTTGGTCGGGCGTCATGCCCCTTACGTCTTCGATTTTCATCACGCGTGCTCCGCAACGGCGTCGATGC
The DNA here is from genome assembly GCA_031427275.1 of Alphaproteobacteria bacterium. GTDB lineage: Bacteria > Pseudomonadota > Alphaproteobacteria > Caulobacterales > Caulobacteraceae > Phenylobacterium. The sequence goes on from JANPNB010000291.1 coordinate 1,434, forward strand.
GGGTGACGATGCGGGTCTTCACCGGAAGCTTCGCTGCGCCAAGGCGCAGAGCTTCACGGGCCACATCGTCGGGCACGCCGTCGATTTCGAACATGATCCGGCCTGGGTGAACCCGGGCCGCCCAGTACTCTACCGCGCCCTTACCCTTACCCATCCGAACCTCGGCGGGCTTATCGGTGACGGGAACGTCCGGGAAGATCCGGATCCAGACCCGGCCCTGGCGCTTCATTTGACGGGTGATCGCGCGGCGAGCCGCCTCGATCTGGCGCGCCGTGACCCGCTCAGGCTCAACCGACTTCAGGCCGTAGGAGCCGAAGTTCAGCGAGAAGCCACCCTTGGCGACCCCGTGGATCTTGCCCTTGAACTGCTTGCGGTATTTGGTTTTCTTCGGCGAAAGCATGGCTAGGTCTTAAGCTCCCGCTTGTTCGCGACGATCGCGGCGCGGGCCACGGTCGGGGCGATCATTAGAACGTCCGCCACCTTCACCAGCCGGGCCGGATTCAGTTGCCAAGCGCTTATCCAGCGCCATGGGATCGTGCTCGAGCACTTCACCCTTAAAGACCCAGACCTTTACGCCGATGATGCCGTAGGTGGTCTTGGCTTCAGTGAAACCATAGTCAATGTCGGCACGCAGGGTGTGACGCGGCACGCGGCCCTCATGATAGGACTCAGCTCGTGCGATTTCCGCGCCGCCGAGACGGCCTGAAACTTCGATACGCATACCCTTGGCACCCAGACGCATCCCGCTTTGCAACGAACGCTTCATGGCGCGGCGGAAGGCGATACGGCGTTCCAACTGCTGAGCAATATTCTCGGCCACCAACTGAGCGTCGGCTTCGGGCTTGCGGATCTCAACGATGTTCAAGTGAACCTCACCTGCGGCCAGTTCCGTCACGTCCTTGCGCAGCTTTTCAATGTCTGCACCCTTCTTGCCGATAATCACGCCTGGGCGTGCGGCATAGATGGTGATGCGGACCTTCTTGTGCGGACGCTCAATGATGATGCGCGAAATACCCGCCTGGAAAAGACGCTTCTTCAGCATGGCGCGGACTTTGATGTCCTCGTGCAGCATGCGTCCGTAGTCGCCACCGTCGGCGAACCAACGACTGTCCCAGGTGCGGTTAATGCCGAGACGAAGCCCGACTGGATTGACTTTTTGACCCATCAGGCAGCCTCACCCAATTCGCGGACCACGATGGTGATCTCGCTGAACGGCTTTTCGATACGGGAAGCACGGCCGCGTGCACGGGCGGAGAAGCGCTTCATGACTAGGTTCTTGCCCACGAACGCCTCAGACACGATCAAGCTGTCGATATCCAGGTTGTGGTTGTTCTCGGCGTTGGAAATGGCGGAATAGAGCGCCTTGCGCACGTCACGCGCGATGCGCTTGTGGCTGAATTCCAATTCACTGAGGGCGCGCTGCACCTTGAGGCCGCGAATGGACTGGGCGACTAGGTTCAGCTTGCGGGGGCTAATGCGCACGGAGGTGACTTTCGCCATGGCCTCCACGGGCTTTAGCCGACGGACTTTTGCTTGCTTCGACATGGCTACTTTCTCTTCGCCTTCTTGTCGGCCGCGTGACCCGGGAAATAACGGGTGGGGGCAAACTCGCCGAGTTTCATGCCCACCATGTCTTCACTGACCAGCACGGGGACGTGCTTTTGGCCGTTATGAACACCAAAGGTGAGCCCGACGAACTGCGGCATGATGGTAGAGCGACGCGACCAAGTCTTGATCACATCCTTGCGGCCGGACCCTTGAGCGGTCTCGGCCTTCTTAAGCAGGTATCCGTCAACGAACGGACCTTTCCAGACGGAACGTGTCATGGCTTAGCGGGCCTTCCGAGCATGGCGCGACCGGATGATGAACTTATCCGTCGTCTTGTTGGTACGGGTACGAGCGCCCTTAGTCGGCTTGCCCCAAGGGGTAACCGGATGGCGACCGCCGGAGGTACGGCCTTCGCCGCCGCCGTGCGGGTGGTCGACCGGGTTCATGGCGACGCCGCGAACGTGCGGGCGACGCCCCTTGTGACGTGAGCGACCAGCCTTGCCGAGCACTTCGTTCATGTGGTCCTGGTTGGAGACAGCACCGACAGTGGCCATGCAGCTATCGGGAACCATGCGCAACTCACCCGAATTCAAACGAACCTGAGCATAACCGGCATCACGTCCAACCAACTGAGCATAGGCCCCGGCTGATCGTGCAACTTGTCCGCCCTTGAGGGGCTTCAGCTCGATGTTGTGGATGATCGTTCCGATAGGCATACCACGAAGCGGCATAGCGTTGCCGGGTTTCACGTCGGCCTTCTCAGAAGCAATGACTTGGTCGCCGGCCTTGAGGCGCTGCGGTGCCAGGATGTAGGCTAGCTCGCCATCGGCATAGACGATCAACGCGATGAAGGCTGTGCGATTGGGATCATACTCGATCCGCTCGACGGTACCCACCACATCAAACTTACGGCGTTTGAAGTCGACGATGCGATAGAGGCGCTTGGCTCCACCACCGCGGAAACGCACAGCGATACGACCACCGCCGCCGCGTCCACCGGACTTGGTCAGACCTTTGACGAGGGACTTTTCCGGACGGCCCTTATGGAGCTCGGAACGGTCGATGAGCACGAGGCTACGGCGACCAGGTGACGTTGGATTATAGTGTTTCAGAGCCATCGGATCAGAGCCCCGTGGTGATGTCGATGGACTGGCCCTCGGCCAGGGTCACGACAGCTTTCTTGACATCCGAGCGTCGGCCCGGACGGCCCTTGAAACGCTTCGTCTTGCCCTTGACCACCAAGGTATTGACCTTAGTGACCGAGACCTTGAACAGGGTTTCAACGGCTGCGGTGATTTCATCCTTGGTCGCGTCCATGGCCACGCGGAACACGACCTTGTTCTGTTCGGACAAAACCGTGGCCTTCTCGGTGATCACCGGCGACAGGATGGTGTCGTAGTGGCGGGCGGAGGGATTGGCCATCAGGCGGCTTCCTTCTCAGCGAAGCGCGCATTGATCGCCTCAACCGCATCCTTAGTCAGGACCAGGGTGTGGCGACGCAATACGTCATAAACATTGAGGCCGGCATTCGGCAGCACATCCACATTAGGAATATTGCGGGCGGCCAGCTTGAAGTTGGCGTCCACTTCTGGACCCGCGATCACCAGGGCGTTGATCAAACCGATCTTGCCCAATTGCAAACGCAGAGCCGCCGTCTTGGGATCGGTCAAAACCAGGGAGTCGACGACCACCAGCGAACCGGTCTTTGCCTTGGAAGATAGAGCATGGCGGAGGGCCAGGGCGCGGATCTTCTTGGGCAGGTCGAAAGCATGGCTGCGAACCACAGGACCGTGCGCCTTGGCACCGCCGACGAACTGAGCCGCCCGGCGTGAGCCGTGGCGAGCGCCGCCCGTCCCTTTTTGCTTGTACATCTTCTTGCCCGTCCGAGAGACCTCGTTACGAACCTGGATCTTGTGAGTACCGGCACGGCGCTTGGCGAGCTGCCAAGTAATGACGCGCTGGAGAATATCCCCACGGATCTCGTCGATACCGAAAATGGCGTCAGACAGCTCAATCGAGCCACCCTTGCCACCGTCCAAATTGATGACGTCGAGTTTCATTAGACTTCGCCCTCGGCTTGCGGGGCCTCAGCCGGCGCTTCATCGGCAACGGCGGGAGCTGCTTCGACGGGAGCCTGGCCAGCCTTGCGGAACGCCCCTGGCATCGGGATGTCGGCTGGAGCCGCCATCTTGATGGCGTCGCGGATCTTCACGAAGGAGCCTTCTGTGCCGGGGACGGCACCCTTGATCAGGATCAGGCCGCGGTCTGTATCAACACGCCAAACAGTGACGTTCAGGGTGGTGACGGTTTCTTGGCCGAGATGACCAGCCATCTTCTTGCCCTTGAAAGTCTTGCCGGGGTCTTGTCGTTGGCCCGTGGAGCCGTGGGCCCGGTGGGACACCGACACACCGTGGGTGGCGCGCATGCCGCCGAAGTTCCAGCGCTTCATAGCGCCCTGGAAACCCTTACCGACCGTGGTTCCCGTTACATCGACCTTTTGGCCAGCCAGGAAGTGGTCGGCGGTCATCTCGGCACCAACGTCGATGAGGTTTTCCGGCGAAACCCGGAACTCGCCAAGCTGTTGCTTGGGCTCGACCTCAGCCTTGGCGAAGTGTCCGCGCAGGGCCTTGGTGGTGTTCTTGGCCTTCCGTGCGCCAGCTCCGAGCTGGAGGGCGACGTAGCCGTCTTTTTCCTGAGTACGCTGCGCGGTGACCGAACAGCCCTCAAGGGCTAGAACGGTGACCGGGACGTGGACACCAGCTTCATCAAAGAAGCGTGCCATACCCAGTTTTTTGGCGATCAATCCGGTACGCATCGGTCGATCTCCCTACAGCTTGATCTCGACGTCCACACCGGCGGACAGGTCGAGCTTCATCAGCGCGTCTACGGTCTGCGGGGTGGGGTCGACGATATCGAGCACGCGTTTATGCGTGCGGATTTCGAACTGCTCGCGCGACTTCTTGTCGATGTGCGGCGAACGGTTGACGGTGAATTTTTCGATGTGCGTGGGCAAGGGGATCGGTCCCCGTACTGTCGCGCCGGTACGCTTAGCCGTGTTTACGATCTCGCGTGTTGAATGATCCAACACGCGGTGATCGAAGGCTTTGAGCCGGATGCGGATGTTCTGACGATCCATATCGCTCTTCAATTTCCCCTACAGGAGGCGGGCGCCCGCGTGACTGTGACCATTTCAAAGACCAACCCGTGTGTCTCTCGAGAGAGGCGCACGTACGCGAAAGTCCGCTAAACGAAATTAGACCCGCGCAAACGCTTTGCGTGTGTCCTTACCAAATTCCCCGATTTCCCGAGGTATGAGGTCGTTCCGCGAGCCGCGTCTGCAGTTCAAATCGCTTTGAAATGCACAGCCGGTCCAACAGGAGGCGCGTCTATACGTGCGCGACTCGCGAACGTCAAGAGTGTGCGGGCAAAGACATTGGGTGCCTGTGTCCCGCCGGACAATACTTAGCCGATGGTCACCTCACCCGAGCCCACGACGGACTTGGACACCTCGCCGGTGACCTGCTTGACGTGGATATCTCCAGAGCCCGCGACGCGAGCCCGCAGGCGCGCAGCGACCCCTTCAAAGTCGACATTACCCGACCCGGCGACAGAAACCACAACGTCGCTAGATCGCCCAGCATCGACCCGAACATCGCCGGAGCCGGCGATCTTAACGCTGAGTGGGCCTGCGATCGATGCCGATGAGACATCGCCTGATCCGGCGACCTCAACCGTCAATGGACCCGCGATCGCACCCATATGTACATCCCCAGAACCGGCAACTCGCACCACCCCCTCGCTGGAGCTGCCAGTATTAATGTCGCCAGATCCAGCCACCCGGATAGTCAGCTTTCCCGCGACATTGGCCACCGTCCAATCCCCGCAGCCGGCGGAGTTCAGTTCAAAGCTGTTCGACTTTCCGACAGATCCGAACACTGCTCCGCCTGCCGAGATATTGGCATCTTTTGGTGTGCGGATCAGAATTTGGGGCATGTCGTCATAGCCGACGTCGCCGAGGCTGGAGACGTGGACACGCACGCGGCCACCCGTGGAGTAGCAATTCTTAATGCGGCGATCCAAATCTCCATCAATGATGGTGGCGTCCCCCAGGCTTCTCACCCGCAAGGGGAGACTCGGGTTTGTGGTCAGGACCTCAACCTTGATGTCGGAGCGGGCCTCGGGGACGATAACTACCCGGGCCACAGCATCCTTGATCTCCACAGTGGCGGCGTTTGCCACACCCACGGTCAAACCAAGTCCAATGACGATTAGCGATGCGAGATGGCGCATTGGCCTTCCTCCTTCTTGAACAACTTGGATTTCAAGCTAGCGGTGACGGTCAGGCGACACACTTTAATTCGCGGTCATGACATGGTTGTCATGGTCGGGCAGCCTCGAAGATCCGCAATAGGTGTTCATAACCCCGTTGATCGCGCGCCCAATCGCTGCTGGCCAATTAGGGATGAGCTTGAGTTATGCACCCAACAGAAAGGGCCGCCCGAGTTTCCCTGGGCGGCCCTTGATGTGTGTACTCCCTCCCCTTCATGGGGAGGTACAGGTCGGCTTGCCGACCAGGGTGGGGAGGGATTACTCGACGATCTTGGAGACGACGCCCGAGCCCACGGTGCGGCCACCCTCGCGGATTGCAAAGCGCAGGCCTTGGTCCATGGCGATCGGGGTGATCAGTTCCACGTC
>JANPNB010000292.1:0-5394 GCA_031427275.1 Alphaproteobacteria bacterium
GCCTCGACCAGGGTTTCGAAGCCCGCGCGGATCAGCTCGACCAGGCCGCCGCAGAGCACGGCTTGTTCACCGAACAGGTCAGTCTCGCACTCTTCGCGGAAGGTGGTCTCGATGACGCCGGAGCGACCGCCGCCGATGGCCGAGGCATAGGCCAGGCCGAAATCGTGGGCATTGCCGGTGGGGTTCTGATGGATGGCGATCAGGCAGGGCACGCCGCCGCCCTTTTGATATTCACCGCGCACGGTGTGGCCGGGGCCCTTGGGTGCGATCATCAGCACGTCGATGCCGGGGGCTGGCTCGATCAAGTTGAAATGGACGTTGAGGCCATGGGCGAACAACAGAGCCGCGCCATCTCGGATGTTGGGGGCAATCTCGCTGTTATAGATGCCGCGCTGCAGCTCGTCAGGGGCCAGCACCATGACCGCGTCGGCCCAGGCCGAAGCCTCGGCGACGCTCATGACCTTCAGGCCGTCAGCCTCGACCTTTTTGGCGGTTTCCGAACCGGGGCGCAGGGCCACGACGACGTTCTTGACGCCGGAGTCTTTGAGGTTGAGCGCGTGGGCGCGGCCCTGGCTGCCATAGCCTACGATAGCGATCTTCTTGTCCAGGATACGGGCGAGGTCGGCGTCGCGATCATAATAAACGCGCATGATTCAGTCTCCAGGGGACAAGTTGGGCCGCAAAACCGCGCAACGGCAGTGCGGCAAAGGCGCCGCTTTGGAGAGGAAAATTGCGGTTAGGTCAAGCACTCCCTCCCCTTCATGGGGAGGGTGGATGACGCGAAGCGGCAGACGGGTGGGGAAACCTTGAACCTCAGGAGAGTTGGCCAGACTTCCCCACCCTTGTCGCTGCGCGACGTTCCCTCCCCATGAAGGGGAGGGATGGAGGGAGGGATCACCAAAAGACCAGATAGACCACTTGGGCGACGCGGCCTGAATAGAGATCGATCAATAGCGCATCATCGCCAGACCGCACCCAGCCATAGCCACGCGGCGGACGCGACAGCCCAAACTCCCACCAGTTGTCGATGCGGTAGTCGGGTGTCCACCAGGCCCTGGGCATGATGTCGCCAAACGCCCAGTTGCGGCCATTAAACCCGTAAGGCGGCTGATAGTCCCAGCCCCGGTAGCGATAGGGGCTGTAAGAGCGATACCGGTCGCGCCGTCGATCATCAAAGCGGTGATCATTGCGGTCGCGCCACTGCCAATCGCGGTTGTCATTCCAGGAGCTGCCATCAGACCCCCAGCGGTCTCTGTCCCAACGATCGTTGTCGCGACGCCGCTTGTCATCACCGGCACGTCGACCGCCTTGGTCATGTCCGTGATGGTCGTCGGGGCTTACCACCGGAGGCGCGGGTCGCGGTGGGGCTTGGGGTGTTGGCGGCGGCGGCGGCGGGTCCTCTGTTCGCCAGGTGCGACGCATCGAGTCACCCTGCCAGCCCGGGGGAGTCGAGGGCCGCGCCGTCTCTTCGCGCGGCTGTGGGCCGGGTCGCTCAGCCCGAGCTGATGGCCGAAGACCTCCGCCGCCGGGCCAGTTTCGCTCACCCTCCTGACTTGGGCTCACCTGCTCGCCCTCAGGGGTTTCCTGCGCGACGGCCGCGCTGAAGGGCAGTGCAAACAGTGCCAGGGCCAGCGCCCTTGGAATTACGGTCTTCATCGTCGTTCCTAAATAGCCTGGCTTCGGATGAAGTCCAGGACGTGGCCGCCCCCGAGCGTCTTATTAGTGGTCCTGCCAAGCTGAACCGCTCTTGAACGAAAAGGGCACCTAGCCGACATAGGCACATGGCCTCTAACCCCAATGACATGAACCATTTCTGGCGCTCAGCCGGTCCTGCCAAGTGGTTTAAGAAATCCGCGACCTTTGATGGTGCCTTGCAACTGCGCTTCGAGCCCGTGCATCACGCGGCGTCACGGGGCGAGTACGACGCTTGGATCGACACGGCCGAGGGAGCCTTGGCCCTGGTGTTGCTGCTCGATCAGGTGCCGCGCAATCTCTATCGCGGCTCGGCGCACGCGTTTGCCACCGACGCCAAGGCGCGCGCCATCGCCAAAATCGCCGTGGCGCGGGGCTATGACAGCCAAGTCGAACCCCTGATCCGGCCGTTCTTCTACCTGCCCTTCGAACATTCCGAGGCCCTGGCCGACCAGGCCGAAAGCGTGCGCCTCACCACCCAATTGCGCGATCAAGAGGGGGACGAAGACACCCTGAAGTGGGCGATGATCCACCACGACATCATTGTGCGGTTTGGCCGTTTCCCGCATCGCAACGGGGCCTTTGGTCGGATCAGCACCGCCGAAGAGGAGATGTTCCTGGCCGATGGCGGCTTTTCCGGTTAGCGGCTTGGCCCAAGCTGTGGATGGACGAGTTCGGCGATTTGCTCCGACTCAGTCTTCCGTGCGAATCAGAGCCTCAATGAACGCGCCCGCCCGCATCCAGATCGCCGATCACCCCGAGCGACAGTATCTCGACCTCTTGGCCGATATCCTGGCCCATGGGATTGAGCGTGGAGACCGCACGGGCACCGGCACGCTGGGCGTTTTTGGCCGCCAGATGCGCTTTGACTTGGCCAAGGGCTTCCCCCTGCTGACCACCAAGAAGCTACACAAGAAATCGATCATCCTGGAGTTGCTCTGGTTTCTTCGCGGCGACACCAATGTGCGTTGGCTGCAAGAGCGCGGGGTCAGCATTTGGAACGAATGGGCCGACGCGGACGGTGAGCTTGGCCCGGTCTATGGTAAGCAGTGGCGATCGTGGACCGCGCCGGATGGCCGGGTGATCGACCAGATCTCTGCCGTGGTTGAGAGCCTGAAGACCAACCCCAACAGCCGCCGCCACATCGTCTCAGCCTGGAACCCGGCTGATGTTGACGACATGGCCCTGCCGCCCTGCCACTGCCTGTTTCAGTTCTATGTGGCGGATGGAAAACTGTCGTGTCAGCTCTATCAACGCTCGGCTGACGTGTTCTTGGGCGTGCCTTTTAACATTGCCTCCTACGCCCTGCTGACCCAGATGATGGCCAAGGTGGTGGGTCTGGAACCCGGCGAGTTTGTCCACACCCTGGGCGACGCGCACCTCTATCTGAACCACATCGACCAGGCGCGCGAGCAACTGACCCGGCAACCCCTGCCCTCGCCCACCCTGACCATCGCCGACAAGTCCGACCTGTTCAGCTTTGACTATGAAGACTTCAAACTGCGCGGCTACCAAGCCCACGACCGCATTGCCGCGCCGATAGCGGTCTGAGTCAGAGTGACCACGCCAATCCTCACCGCCGGACCCATCGCTCGCGCCCGCAACGGCGTGATCGGGCGTGATGGCACCTTGCCATGGCGGCTCAAGACCGACCTGGCCAATTTCCGCGCCGTGACCATGGGCAAGCCGGTGATCATGGGCCGCAAGACCTGGGACAGCCTGCCCCGCCGCCCGTTGGTGGGCCGCACCAATATCGTGCTCAGTCGCGACGGCTCGTTCGAGCCAACCGGCTGCGTGGTCTGTGAAGACTTCCCCACCGCGGTCTCCATCGCCAAGGAGCAAGCTGAGGAAGATGGCCGCGACGAGATCTGCGTCATTGGCGGGGTCTCGCTGTTCGAAATGGCCCTGCCCCGCGCCCGGCGCATCTACCTCACCGAGATCGACGCTGACATTGAGGGAGACGTGGTGCTGAAGGGCTTCGACGAGAGCAAGTGGAACGAAGTGCGCGCCCAATCCTATCCGGCTGGCGACGGTGACGATTATCCCTTCACGATCCGGGTCTTGGAGCGAAAGTAGTCAGTCTTTCCACTCCACAGGCAGTGTCATGGTCTCCTGCCAACCGAAGGGGTTCTGCACCGGATAATGGTCCTTCGGTTTTCGCGTTTCCCTTGCAGCCCTGATCCGCGCGATCTTATAGGCGTCTTCTAGAGTATCTTCGATCTTGGGCTTCAGGCTCGGATTGAGACGGATCAACCGCTCCGACTCAACACGCTGCTCCGCAACGGTGAGAGTCCAGCCTGGCGTTCTCCGCTCCTGCTGGAATTCCCATTTCAGCAAATGCACCAACAGAACGATGAGGTGGCTACGCAGTTCGCTTTCTTGTTGGCGCCCCAAGCTCTCCACCTCTTCTTGCAGGTTCTCCCAGTCGATCTCATTGGCGCTGCGGCGACGCAGAACATCGGCCTGCGCTAACGTCCAAGCGTAGAAATCTTCCTGATAAAGCGGCTTGTTCATGGTGGCCTCGCCAGAGTCTTGTCGCCATAGTGCCAGAAAATCAGGGGAGAGAAAACACCATGGACATGCAGCTGATCGCCGAGGGGTTCCAGTTTCCCGAGGGGCCTATCGCCATGGCCGACGGCACTGTCATCCTCACCGAAATCAAGCGCCAGACCTTGACCCGTGTGCATCCCGACGGGCGCACCGATATCTTGGTCAATACCGGCGGCGGCCCCAACGGCGCAGCTATCGGCCCAGATGGGGCCATCTACATCACCAATAATGGCGGGGCGTTCGAGTGGCTCGACAATCAGGGCATGACCATTCCCGGCCCGACGCCAGCCAGCCACACCGGCGGCTACATCCAGCGCTTTGACCTTGCGACCGGCGCGCTGACCACCCTCTATTCGGAATGCGATGGCCGTAAGTTGATCGGCCCCAACGACATCGTCTTCGATAAGCAGGGCGGCTTCTGGTTCACTGACCACGGCTGCTCAACGCCTGAGGGCCGCAAGTTCGGCGCGGTCTATTACGCCAAAATCGACGGCAGCCACGTCAGCCGCCAGCGCGACCACATCATCTCGCCCAACGGCATCGGCCTCTCGCCGGACGAGAAGACGGTCTATGTGGCCGACACTCAGCTCGGCCGCCTGTGGGGTTTCGATGTTGCCGAACCTGGCGTCCTGGCCCCGCAGGTTGGCTTTGGTCCGGGCCATGTGGTCGCCAATATGCCCGGCTACCAGCTGTTCGACAGCCTAGCCGTCGAGGCTTGCGGCAAGGTCTGTGTGGCCACCATCATCAATGGCGGCATCACCACCATCGACCCTGACGGCTCAAGCGAGCATTTCGCCATTCCCGACCTCATCGTCACCAATATCTGCTTCGGCGGTGACGACATGAAAACCGCCTGGATCACGGCTTCAGCGACGGGCAAGCTCTACCGCGTTAAATGGCCGAGGCCGGGGCTGAAGCTGAATTACAACGGCTAATTCTGACCAAGAGGCCCGCAGCGGCTCAATGCTGCGGCGGGCCGAAGTCTTAATGGCTTAGAACAGCACCCCCATGGCCGAGCGGTCGAAGCTCTTCAGCTCTTCGGTCCGCCCGTCGCGTACCTTGACCACCCATTCGGGGTCTTGCAGCAGGGCGCGACCCACGGCCACCAGATCGAACTCTTCGCGCTCCAGCCTAGCCAACAGGTCGTCTAGG
>JANPNB010000293.1:0-4435 GCA_031427275.1 Alphaproteobacteria bacterium
AAGGCCGTGCTGGCCATGGACCCATGCGGCAAATCGGGCCGAGCGCTCTATTTCACCCGTTCCACCCTCTATGGTGACGGGCCGGTTTGGCATCATCACGGCATCTATGCCTATCGCCGTGCGGCCCTGGAACGGTTCACCAAATCACCGCCCTCGCCGCTGGAGCGCCGTGAGAAGCTGGAACAATTGCGGGCGATGGAGTTGGGCATGACCATTTGGGCCGCCGTGGTCGACGCCACCCCGATCTCAGTGGATAACCCTGCTGATCTGGAGCGGGCCCGGGCCTTCGCTCGTACCCTAGGAGCAAAGTCATGAGCCAAGGCCGTATCGCCTTTCAGGGAGAGCTGGGTGCCAACAGCCATGAGGCCTGCGTCGCGGCCTTTCCCGACATGGAGCCCGCGCCCCACGCCACCTTCGAAGAGGCCTTCGAGGCCATCAAGAGCGGCAATTGCCAGCTGGGCATGATCCCAGTGGAAAATTCCATCGCCGGGCGTGTGGCCGACGTACATCACTTGCTGCCCGACTCAGGTCTCAAGATCATCGGTGAGCGGTTCAAGCCGATTCACTTCCAGCTCATGGCCAATCCCGGTGTGAAGCTGTCTGACATCAAGACCGTCGCCTCCATGCCCATTGCCCTGGCGCAGTGTCGCAAGACGGTGCGGCGTCTGGGCCTAAAGACCGAGCCGGTGGGCGACACTGCGCTCGCGGCCAAACTGTTGTCGCTAAAGCCTGACCCGACCCGCGCGGCCATCTCACCAGCCCTCGCCGCCCAGCTCTACGGCCTGGAGATCCTGGCCCGCGACATTGAAGACGAGCACAATAACACCACGCGGTTCCTGGTGATGACGGCCGATGCCAATCCGCCTGCCCCGGCTTTCACCCACCGCTGCATCACCAGCTTTGTGTTTCGTGTAAAGAACATGCCTGCCGCGCTCTACAAAGCCATGGGCGGCTTCGCGACCAACGGCGTCAACCTGACCAAGCTGGAAAGCTACATGGAGAACGGCTCCTTTGCCGCCACCTTCTTCTATGCCGAAGTCGATGGTCGCCCCGAAGACCGCGGCCTGGCGCTCGCCTTCGAGGAGCTACAGTTCTTCTCCGAGCGATTCGAGATCCTAGGCGTCTATCCGGCGGATGGGTTTCGGGATCGGGGCTAGGCCAGACAGAGCTTAGGTCTGTTCATCAAGAGCTACCCCTCCGCCCACGCCTTGATCAGCTGGTGGGCGATAGCCATCGATCCGGGTGCTGCGCAGCCGGGATACTTCCCGGCCAAAAGTTCCCGTGCCTCTTCCTTGGTGAACCACTTCACCTCTGACAGTTCCGTCTGATCAGGCACCGCATTGTCGTCCTCGACCTGGGCGATCAGGCCGATCATCAGGGACGACGGATAGGGCCAGGGTTGCGTCGAGTGATAGGCAACCGACGCCGTCCTCAATCCCGCCTCTTCGAACAGTTCCCGCGCGCAGGCCTCTTCGATGCTTTCGCCCGGCTCCAGGAACCCGGCCAGGGACGAAAACATCCCCTTGGGCCAAATCTCCTGGCGACCCAGCATGCAGCGATCTCCATGCACTGCCAGCATGATCACTACCGGATCAGTGCGCGGAAAATGTTCCACATTGCAGGCCGGGCAGACCCGCTTCCAGCCGCCTTCGCCCACAAAGGACGGCTCGCCGCAATTGGCGCAATGCTTATGCTTGCGCCGCCACTCGAACATTTGCTTGGCCGTCGCCAGGATCGCCGCATCAGTGTGCGGCAAGCGCGTGGCAATGGCGCGCAAGTCCTCAAACCGCCCCAACCCTTGCAAGGGTCCGTCGCAGGGATCAGCCGCCCCTTCCATATCGAGCGCGAAGACCGAGGTGTCCTTCCACAGGCCCATGAACAACAGGCGCTCCGGCCCGCCGGCCAACTCGGCCACCATCTTGGCCGGCAGGTAGGCGATTTGCACCCCACCGTCCTTGGCGGTCTCGACCAGGGGCTTGCCGTTCCAGATGGCCAGACCCAGCGATTCGTCAGAGGCCAGCTGCGCAGCAAGCCAGGCATCATCTTTTCGTCGATCGCTGACGCGGTTCAGCGGATTGCCAGCGAAGGTGTTTTGAAAGGATGAAAGAGGCATGCGCACCTCATAGCGCAGGTTTTCCGTTACGCACATGCTTGCATGCGAGGCCGTGGACCGCGATATAGGGGGTGGAGATCGGCGACGGGCGGACGCCTCGCCAACTTGGTCAGGGCCGGAAGGCAGCAGCCACAACGAGTTTCGTTCCGGGTCGTCGTTCGGTCTCCACCCTATCCCTCGCTTCGCAGGTCACATGGCTGAGGACGACATCACCTCGCAGACTGAAGCGCCGGAGCGTGATCCCGACACCGCCGACATGTTTGGTGCGCCGGTTGCCACGCCGGTAGAGGCTTCGGCGGCCTATACGGTCATCGCGCGCAAGTACCGACCGCGCACCTTTCAGGACCTGTTTGGCCAAGAGGCCATGGTTCGCACCCTCACCAACGCCTTCAGTTCCGGCCGCATAGCGCACGCCTTTATGCTGACCGGCGTGCGCGGGGTGGGCAAGACCACCACAGCGCGCCTGTTAGCCCGGGCGCTCAACTACGACACTGACGAGGTCCATCAGCCCACCCTCGACCTCGCCGTCGAGGGTCGGCACTGCAAGTCAATCATCGAAGGTCGGCATATGGATGTGCTGGAGCTCGACGCCGCCAGCCGCACCGGCGTGGCCGATATGCGCGAGTTGCTCGACGGTGTTCGCTATGCTCCCGTCGAGGCGCGCTACAAAGTCTACATCATCGACGAAGTGCACATGCTGTCGACCGGGGCCTTCAACGCGCTGCTCAAGACCTTGGAAGAGCCGCCGCCCCACGCCAAATTCATCTTCGCCACCACCGAAATCCGCAAAGTTCCAGTAACGATCCTCTCCCGCTGCCAGAGATTCGACCTGCGCCGGGTCGAGCCGGACGTGATCGTCAAGAACCTGGAGATGATCTCCGAGGCCGAGGGCGTCCGGGTCGATGCTGAGGGTCTGATGCTCATTGCCCGTGCCGCCGAGGGTTCGGTGCGCGACGCCCAGTCGATGCTCGACCAGGCCATTGTCCAGGGTGAGCCCGGCCACACGGTTCCCGCCGCCGTCATCCGCGACATGTTGGGTCTGGCCGACCGCGCGCAAACCATCGGCCTGTTCGAACAGGTGCTGCGCGGCGAGGCGGGCCCGGCCATTGAGACCTTCCGCACCCTCTATGGCTATGGGGCCGACCCCGGCCAGGTGATGATCGATCTGCTGGAACACGCCCACGGGGCCTCCGTTGCCAAGACCATCGGCCCGCAAGCCCTGATCCTGCCCAAAGAACAGGCTGCAAGACTGGCGGCAGTGGGCTCGGCCATCTCGGCCGGAACCCTGTCGCGCATCTGGCAGATGTTACTCCGCGCCCATGATGAGGTGAGGCGGGCACCCGATCCGGCTGCCGCCGTCGATATGGTGCTGATCCGCCTAGCCTATGCCGCTGATCTTCCAGGACCCGAAGAAGCCCTGAAACGACTGCAAACCGGCGATCCGGTGGTGGGCTCGCCCGGCCCCGCGCCCTCCGGCGGCGGTGCGCAAATGAGCGGTGGCGGTCAAGCCCGCATGATCGCGCCTGCCCCGCAAGCTGCCGAGCCACTCCCGGTCTTGCAGTCCTTCGCCGACGTAGTCGCTCTGATCGAGGCCAAGCGCGACATTTCGCTCCGGCTGGACGTCGAGCGCTTCGTGCGCCCGATCAGCTTCCGTCCAGGGGCCATTGAGTTCGAGCCTGCTCCGGGTGCCCCCTCCAACCTCGCCCAGCGTCTGGTCGGGCGGCTCAAGGAATGGACCGGCCAACCCTGGCTGATCGCCGCCCAGGGCGGCGGCGGGGCCGAGAGCGCCTGGGAGCGGCAAAAGCGCGAAGAACGCGACGTCCGCGCCGAAATCGACCAAGACCCCTTCGTCCGCTCGGTGATGACCGCCTTCCCCGGAGCCGAGATCGTCTCCATCCGCAACGTCCCCCTCCCCGAACCCGCCGCCGTGGTCGAAGGCGTCGATGAGGATGAGGACTAGGGTGGTTACGCACGCTTGCGCCTTCCGTCCCCATTCATGGGGAAGGGGGACCGCGCCGATAGGCGTGGTGGAAGGGGCGAGTGACAAGACTCAGAGTATTGGGCCGCCCCCACCACCATCCTGCGGATGGTCCCCCTCCCCCGTAAACGGGGGAGGAAGAGGAAGCTCCGAACACCGCCGACTTCCTTACGAAACGCCCCTATCATGACTGCCTCCGCTGGCCCCGAGATCGAGCGCCTGATCGCTCTGTTATCCAAGCTCCCTGGCCTCGGACCCCGTTCGGCCCGCCGGGCCGCGCTCGCCCTGCTCAAACGCCGCGACCAACTGCTCACCCCCCTGGCCGAAGCCCTCGCCGTCGCCGC
>JANPNB010000294.1:0-2351 GCA_031427275.1 Alphaproteobacteria bacterium
GCCGGCGCAGCATCATGATCTGGATCAGGTGGCCGACATGCAGGCTGGAGGCCGTTGCGTCAAAGCCGATGTAGGCGGTGACCACCCCGCCAACCGCCGCCGCATCCAGTTCCACCGGATGGGTGATTTGGTGGATGTAGCCGCGCGCCTGCATGGTTTGCAGGAATTCGGACTTGAAGGCTGGGTTGGCGGACATGGGTCTAGACTCGGAAAGGGACGCGGTCGGCTCTAGCACGCGCTTTGTGGTGATTTCGAGGGACATCTGAAGGACTCCGAGAGGTCGGAGCCGACTTTTCCAGAGGTGGAGTGTCGCGCCGACCGGGTGAGGGTGGCGCAAGGGATCGTCCGCGCCTGTCTAGGACAGGCGGTAATAGAGGCCGGAAATGGTTCGACGATGGATCATGGCGCTAGATACCGAGTTAGACCCGTGGCAGTCAAGGCTATGCTCTGTCGCCTGCAACCCCATCCTGACACGCCTTGTGGGGCCATCAACGGCGTTGAAGTCAAGATCACGCGGTCCCTGTCCGGCCAGTTGGAACTGGTCTATCGCGCCACTGGCCATGTTAGCGGCGTAAGGCTGCCGCAACCGGTCGAGCCCCAACGTGCCGATGATCTGTGGCGGAACACCTGCTTTGAAGTGTTTATCAAGGTGCCAGGGAGCGATGCGTATTCTGAGTTCAATTTCTCACCGTCTGGGCGTTGGGCTGCCTACGGCTTTGACAACACGCGCGTGGGGATCCGGAACCTGGAGCTGGCGGCCCCCAGCATAGCTATGCGGGTCAATCCTGAGGAGCTGATCCTCAGTGTCGCATTTGATCCGGGTCTTGCTGGCCCGCTGAGGCTCGCAGTTTGCGCGGTTATCGAAGAGATGGAGGGTCAGTTGTCCTATTGGGCCTTGACCCACCTGGGGAAACGCCCCGATTTTCATCACCCGGGCGGCTTCGTCCTTGATATCCCAGAGCCCGAATGACCATGAATTTTGGCCTTGATCGACTGCTAGCCGAGCCGGAATTGCGGGTGGCCCTTAAGGGACGGCGCGTGGCGCTGGTCGCCCACCCAGCCTCTGTGACCAAGGACCTAACCCATGCACTGGACGCGTTGTCGGCTTGCGATGATCTGAACATTACGGCGGCGTTCGGGCCTCAGCATGGCATGCGCGGCGATAAGCAGGACAACATGATGGAGTCGCCGGATTTCAACGATCCGGTGCATGGCATTGCGGTGTTCAGTCTCTATGGCCAGGTGCGCCGCCCGACCGGCCAGATGATGAGCACGTTTGATGTGGTGCTGATTGACCTCCAGGACCTGGGTTGCCGCATCTACACCTTCGTGACGACGCTGCTCTATATGCTGGAAGCCGCCGCCGAGAGCGGCAAAGAGGTCTGGGTGCTGGATCGCCCCAACCCAGCAGGTCGACCAGTCGAGGGCCTGACCCTGCGGCCGGGTTGGGAGAGCTTCGTTGGGGCTGGCCCTATACCCATGCGCCACGGGTTAACGCTTGGCGAGCTGGGGGCGTGGTTCATCAAGACCCGCAATCTGAAGGTCGGCTACCGGGTGATCGAGATGCAGGGTTGGGAGCCGCAAGCTTCCCCCGGCTATGGCTGGCCGCTGGGCGAGCGTAACTGGGTCAATCCCAGCCCCAACGCGCCGAACCTGTCGATGGCGCGGGCCTATGCAGGAACCGTGATGCTGGAGGGCACGACCTTGTCGGAAGGGCGAGGCACCACGCGGCCGCTGGAACTGTTCGGCGCTCCCGACTTTGATGCGCGGGCGGTGATCGCCGAGATGCGCGCCTTTGCGCCGCATTGGTTGAGGGGGTGCATCTTGCGTGACTGTTGGTTCGAGCCGACCTTCCACAAACATGTGGGCAAGCTGTGCCACGGGGTGCAGATCCACACCGAAGACGGCGCCTATGACCATGGCGCGTTTCAGCCTTGGCGGGTTCAAGCCCTGGCATTCAAGGCGATCCGTAGGCTTTATCCAGACTATGCGCTTTGGCGGGATTTTCCATATGAGTATGAGCTAGGGAAACTGGCCATTGACGTGATCAACGGTGGCCCGGCGTTGCGTGAGTGGGTCGATAATCCGGGCGCGACGGCGGATGATCTGGACGCGCTGACTGTTCCCGATGAGCGGGCTTGGGTTGAGGAACGCCGGGAATATCTGCTGTACTGATGCCCTACCGCAGGGCTAACGGAGGGGCACATTTGAGTCGTTGTTACTGACTCACGTCGAACGGGGCAAAACCCCTCATCCGACCCCGTTCCACGGGGCCACCTTCTCCCGCAGGGGGGGTAGGAAGCGGAAACGTCACCAAGGGGTATTTCCGAATAGGGGCTAGTTCTGACCTT
>JANPNB010000295.1:0-1656 GCA_031427275.1 Alphaproteobacteria bacterium
TGGCAAGCCCATGGACCGGCTGATCTGCGGCGATGTGGGCTTTGGCAAGACCGAGGTGGCGCTGCGGGCGGCGTTTGTGGCGGCGATGAGTGGGATGCAGGTGGCGATTGTGGCCCCCACAACCCTGTTGGCACGGCAACACTACAAGACCTTCACTGAGCGGTTCCAGGGCTGGCCGATCCGCCTAGCGCGACTGTCGCGGATGGTGCCCACCAAGGAGGCCAACGAGACTCGGGAGGGCCTGTCGCGCGGCGAGATCGAGGTGGTGATAGGCACCCATGCGGTGCTGTCTAAGCAGGTCAGTTTCAAACACTTAGGTCTAGTCATCGTCGATGAGGAGCAGCATTTCGGGGTCAAGCATAAGGAGAAGTTGAAAGAACTTCGTGCTGATGTGCATATGCTGACCCTGACCGCGACGCCGATCCCGCGCACCCTACAAATGGCGCTGTCGGGCTTGCGCGAAATGTCGATAATCGCCACGCCGCCGGTCGACCGGTTGGCAGTGCGCACCTATGTGACCCCCTTTGACCAGATCGTGATCCGTGAGGCTCTGCTGCGGGAGAAGTATCGCGGCGGGCAGGCCTATTATGTCGTGCCGCGCATCTCTGATTTGCCGGACTTAGAGCGTTATCTTCGCGAACAGGTGCCGGAGGTACGGTTTGTGGTTGGGCATGGCCAGATGGCCCCGACCCAGCTGGAAGAGGTGATGACCGCCTTTTATGATGGGCAATATGACGTGCTGCTCTCAACCACCATTGTAGAGAGCGGGCTGGATATTCCGACGGCCAATACCCTGGTCATCCATCGGGCCGACATGTTTGGCCTATCGCAGCTCTACCAATTGCGTGGTCGGGTCGGGCGGGCCAAGGCGCGGGCCTATGCCTATATGACCACGCCAGCAGAGAAGCAGATCACGCTGTCGGCCGAGCGGCGGCTGAAGGTGTTGCAATCCCTCGATAGCTTAGGGGCCGGGTTCCAACTGGCCAGCCATGACCTTGACCAGCGCGGCGGCGGCAATCTGCTGGGCGAGGAACAGTCGGGCCATATCCGCGAGGTCGGCGTCGAGCTCTATCAGCAGATGCTGGAAGATGCCGTTACCGAGCTGCGGGCCCAGGCGGGCAAGGAAGACCTAGCATCAGATCGCGGCTGGTCGCCGCAGATCAACACCGGCGCGGCGGTATTGATCCCAGAAGCCTATGTGCCGGATCTGAACGTGCGTTTGGCGCTCTACCGACGTCTGTCGGACGCCGAGCGTTCCACCGACCGTGAAGCCCTGGCCGCCGAACTGATTGACCGGTTCGGGCCGCTGCCGCCAGAGGCCGCGCAACTTCTTAAGGTGGTGGCCATCAAGGGCCTGTGCCGTGAAGCCAATGTGGCCAAGATTGATGTCGGGCCCAAGGGTGCCGTCGTCACCTTCCGAGGCGATGAGTTCAAGAACGGCCTGGGCTTGGTGCAATTTGTCCAGAAGAACCAAGTGGCTTGGCGCATCCGACCAGATCAGAAGGTGGTCGTGAAAGGTGAGTGGGAAACCCCGGCTCAGCGATTGAAGGCCGCGGAGAGGGTGATAGGGGTATTGGCGCGATTAGCGGCAGCCTAGCGCCTCACCGCCAAGAACCGGCTGTTCCGCAGCAGCCCCGCCGAAACGAGTGACACCAG
>JANPNB010000296.1:0-1996 GCA_031427275.1 Alphaproteobacteria bacterium
TATGAACCTGCTTTCGAAACTCACAGGAGTGGCAGCCTTGGCCCTGATGGCCGGCTGCACAACCATGGCCGCCGCCGCGCCGGCCGCACCGATGGCCGCAGCCCCGGTCGCCAAGGCGCCTGCCGTTGCTCCGGCTCCCCCGGCCGCCCCGGCGCCGGTTGTGGCGCCCGCCCCGGCGCCGAAGCCGAACTATGTCGCCATCCCGATGTCGATCGAGGTGAACAAGTCGGCCAAGGATGTGTGGGCCAAGGTGGGCGGCTGGTGCGATATTTCCAACTGGATCACGCCGACCGGCGGCGTGCCCTGCGTCGTCACGTCGGGCTCCGGCGAAGTCGGCTCGGTGCGCCTGATTGCCAACCGCGTCACCGAAGTGATGACGGCCAAGTCCGAGTTCGGCTACGGCTATACCCAGCCGAACGTGGAAGGTAAGTGGTACAACCTGTATCACGGCTTCATGGAAGTCCGCCCGGTGACGGCGACGACGTCCAAGATCTACTACACGCTGATGCAGGACATGGCGGACAAGGCTGACCAGGCCGCGATCGACAAGGACGCGGCTCGCCTCAAGGGTCAGTTCGAAGGTGCGCTGGCGAACATGAAGAAGCTGGCCGAGAAGTAGGCTTCAGCTGAACTGGTGATGCGACGGCCCGGCCCCAAGCCGGGCCGTTTGCGTTTGGCGCGCGCCTAGTTCGAAGCCGTCGTCGAAGTCGGCGGCGGTTCGGCCGGGTTCTCGAAGATACGGCGGAGGACGCCGGGGGTGAGCGCGGCGATCGGGTTGATCGAGATGTTGGCGCGGGCGAACGTGCCGCGCACCGAATAGGTTGGCGCGAACATGCCTTCGCCCTGACGCGAGACGAACAGGTTGCCGATGATCGGCAAGGCGCCGAGCACTGCGTTGGCGCCGACGAGGGACGGCGCAAGCACGCCATCCAGCGAGAGTTCGTTCGAGCCCGGCGAGATCCAGCCGCGCGCAGTGATGCCCATGGCGGCGCCGGTGGCGCGCATGCCCGGCAGATCGATGCGGCCATCGACGAAGTTCACGGGGGCGTTCACCTCGGTGAACATCACGCCCTCACCTGACAACACGTCGGCAAGGCCCTGAAGGGAGGCCAGCGCGAACAGTTGGGCGACGAGCGGCGCTTCCTTGAGGCGCACGTTCGACATCGTGACGAGCGCATTGCCATCGCCGCCGGTGAACTTGCCGTCGAAGGCCAGCTTGCCGCCGATCAGATAGTCGGCCTTGAGCAGCACGCGCGCAGCGAAGCCCGCATCGTCCGACTTGACGGAGATATTGCGCACGCCGTTGGTCGTGCCGAGCGTGACGTTCAGGTTCTTGCCCTTGTCGATCTCGCCGGTGATCGTTGCCGACTTCGGACCTTCGTCACCGAGCATCAGGGCGACCTGCGCCTTGTGAAGGTCGGTATCGTCGCGAAGCTTGAGGCGGTCGACGTTGAGCTGGATGTCGTAGGTGGGACCGGGCTCACCGGGGCCGGCAACTGGCGTCATGGCGGGCTTGCCCGCCCCTGACATATCCAGGAAGCCGTCCATGTAAGGGCTGGCGTTCATGTAAGCGCCGTTGAGGGCTACGCGATAGCCGCCATCCTTGCGGCGCGAGATGGCGCCGCGCAGGTCGATGGAGTCTTTCGAATAGAGCCGCTCGAGGGTGATGCCATTGATGCCGCCGGTCGCATCGAGTTGCGCCTCGCCGGTTGCTTCGAGGCCGTCGGCGCGCAAGTTTCCGGTGAGGATCGCGCCATCCTTGTCACTGCCATAACGGAACGAGCCGCTGGCGGGCGCGCCGAGCTTCTTGCTCCAGCCGACCGCGGCGACATCGAGCTGGGCCTTGGTAAGATCGAGGTTGGCGGTGATGGTATCGAAGTTGCGCCCGCCGGGTCCGCTGGCGCGCAGTTCAACGCCCGCCTCGCCCTGCATGATATTGCGGGCAGCAAAGCCAAACGCGTTGAGCAGGTCGGGCGTCGCGCGCGCCTTGGCAACC